>JAGBGW010000046.1 GCA_017935825.1 Clostridia bacterium | reverse complement strand
TGTTTTCCTCATCACATTTCTTGCAAATGCACCTTATTTTTTGTAGAATGAAAGATGTATGAATTCTACTTAAAGTGTAATTGACTTTTATAGAAAGTAAGAGGAAACATTCCATGCATGATATCATCATCGTCGGCGGTGGTCCTGCAGGTCTTACCGCAGCCATCTATGCACTGCGTGCAAATAAGAGCATTCTTATCATCGAAAAAAACGGCTTCGGCGGTCAGATCGCCTATTCCCCGAAGGTGGAAAACATCCCCGGTTTTTCCTGTGTCAGCGGCAGCGAATTTGCCGACCTTCTGACCGAACAGGCCATGAATCTTGGTGCAGATGTGGAACTTGAGACCGTTACCGCTGTAGAAAAAAATGGCGATGGTTTTATCGTCAAGACCCTGGAGGAAAGCGCATTTGAAGGCAAATCCGTCATTCTTGCACTTGGTGTCAAGCACCGTATGCTGGGTCTTGAAAACGAAGAGGAACTTATCGGCAGAGGTCTTTCCTTCTGTGCTGTCTGCGACGGCGCATTCTATGAAGGTCAGGATGTGGCGATGATCGGCGGCGGCAACTCCGCACTGCAGGAGGCATTGCTTTTGAGCGATCTGTGCAAATCCGTCACCGTGATCCAGAATCTTTCCGATTTCACAGGCGAAAGAAAGCTTGCACAAGCGCTTCTTGCAAAAGAAAATGTCACCGTGTATTTTGACAGCGTCGTGACCGAGTATAAGGAAAATGCAGGCGATCTTTGCGGACTTACCTTCCGCAACGAAAAAACGGGCGAGGAATCCTCCATCGACGTTGCCGGTGCATTCCTGGCTGTCGGTCTGATCCCCGAAAATGAAGCATTTGCCGAATTCGCCGCACTGAATGCTTACGGCTATTTCGAAAGTGCAGAAGATTGTACTACCAAAACGGAAGGTCTTTTTGTTGCAGGCGACTGCCGTTCCAAATCCATCCGTCAGGTGGTCACCGCTGCAGCAGACGGTGCAATTGCCGCGACCGCAGCCTGCCGCTATCTGGAAAAGTAAAGGAAACTAAAAAAAGCGCTCTCCGATCGGAGAACGCTTTTTTGTTATCGTTCGCTTGTTAAGATGCCGCTGTAAAGCGGAACATCGAATCGCTCCACAAAAAGACGGCATTTGCACATGAAAATGTAGAAAATATTCAATCCGCAGCCCGAAAGGGACTCATAATTCCCCTGTCCTTTTGCAATCAGAACATCAGCTTGTTCAACCGCTGCTTTGGCAGCGCCTGAGAGCTTTTCTGCCACGTTGCCGGGGATGGCGGAGCCGTTGTCCAAAACTTCGTCCGCGACCTCCTGCAGACCGATCTGGAGGGCATCTGCCATGGTTGCATCGTTGAACACAGGTGCACCGCGCACGATCGCCGTCACCTGCGCCGTGGGATTCATCGTTCGGATAACAGAAAGCAGAACTTTATCACAGACGATCTCGCCGCAGTTGTCGGTAAAGTAGACAATGGATTTTGCATCCAGAATCTGCTTGCGGAAAGCTTCCAGTACCTCTGCATCGATTTCGATTTCTTCTGCAGAATCAAGGAAAGTAAGAAGTTTTCCCTCATCCACACTGTCCATGGCGCCAAAGTCGATGAAATTGCCCACCATGGCGTAGCGGATGGCGCCGGCAAAAGCATCGGTTGCTTCCCCTACTTTTTCATGCAGACGTTGTTCCAAAGACAGCATCAGGGCATTAAAGTGATACTTCAAATCAGAAAAATCTTCCGCGCCGAAGAATGCATCGTGCACACGGTCGATCATCTCCACGATTTCAGGTGCACTTTCTTCTCCGCTTTCCATGACGATGCGGCACACTTTTTCCGCGTACTGTGCGGCAGCAGCTGCATCCGTACCTGCAGGTACTTTACCAAGGTTTTTATCCAGCAGACATTGTCTGCAAGTTTCGTTCATTTTCATCATAATTACCTTCCCATACCGCGACCTGTGATCATCAGTCGGTCAACGACCTGTTCATCTTCATCAAACAAATACATCTTGTCATAGAGATTGACGGTGGAGCAGCAGTGTGCAGGAATCAGCCACACCTTATCGCCAACACACAGCTTCTTCGTGGGGCTGTGCAGCTGCAGATGTTCCTCGCTTGCTACGATTTGCGCCACATCGAAATCAAGCGGCTCGGGCATCCCCTGATCAAGGCCGCAGGTCTTCACGCCGCAATCGATCACCGCCAGATCATCACGAACGCTGACCACGGTGGACAGGATGAAAAGCGCATTTTCAAAAGGCAGACCAAGCTGCGCATAGGTAGAATCCATCAAAAGATAGCTTCCTGCCTGAAGTTCGGTATAGAGATTTTCCTCTGCCTTGATTTCGCTCGTACCCGTGCTGCCGCCGGAGATCACTTTGACTTCCACCTCGTTTTGGCGAAGATATTCAAGAAGATCCAGCAGTTTACCTTGATTTTTCAGCGTTTGCTGTCTTCTTTGCGCTTCGCTTACCATGTGGGAAACGTGACCTGCGTACGCCTGAATGCCGTCAAAGACAAGGTTGGGTTTGGCTTCGATCAGCTGTGCCAAATACAGCACATCTTCTTTTTTCGTCACACCGCAGCGCTGCATGCCGATCTCATATTCCACAAGGCAGTGAATGATGGAATCAGCCTGCACTGCCGCATCGGAAAGCGCAATGATGTTTTGTGCATCATCCACACAAACGCTCAAACGGCACTTCCCTGCCAGATCTGCAAGACGGCGGATTTTCTCGGGCTGAACCACCTGATTTGCGATCAGGATGTCAGCAATACCGCAATCGACCAGATCTTCCGCTTCGGAAAGTTTGGCGCAGGTCATCCCCTTTGCCCCATAGGTCATCTGCATATGGGCAAGATCGGCACATTTGTGGGATTTATAATGGGGACGAAGCTCCATATCGGTATCTTCCAGAATCAAGCGCATCTGTTCGATGTTTTCATACATGATCGCCTGATCGACGATCAATGCAGGCGTTTGAAGGTCTTTGATATACATACTCTATCTCCCGATGTAGTTGTAGACCTATTATAGCACAGAAAAACGGAGCAAAACTGCTCCGTTTATCATAAATTGTCAATTTAGAATTCGTTATATACGTCGTGGTAGGGACGCAAGGAACCATCCTTGTTGATAAAGCAAAGATTACCAATATCCGGGGTTACACGACCATCGCAGGGATCATGCAAGTCCGTGCATCCGCAATACTGCAGTGCATGTGCCACAAAACCCACGCCGTACTTTTGGAAGGTGGAAAGCGTACCGCGAATCAATTCTCCACGATACTTGTCATCCAAAGAACCCCAGCAGCATTCAGAGGAAATCAACGGTTTACCGCTCTTTTGGGACTCTTCCACAAATCGAGCCACATCTGCTTCAAACTTTTCAAAATCACCTCGGAAGTATAGATGCGTCAAATACACATCGCATACATCACCGAAAACCTCCATAGGCTGGTCACCCGTACTGCCCAAGCCAAGGGGCTGGGTCACGTTGTTGTAACGGACACGGTCTGCCATGCGGTGCAACCATTGCAATTCGTACTCCTGCACCACTTCACGCATGGGGAAATCGCCGTTGTATGCCAAAGGCTCATTGCAGATATCCCAAACGAGAATTCGCTCTTCTTCACGAAAAGCCTGACACAATGCATCGATGTAGTCTTCAAACAGACCGTCAAACTTATGCAGCCAGGAACTGTTGGGCAGGAAATGATCGATGAAGATACCATCGCAATCAACCATGGGATCATGCCAACGGTTAAACAAGCACGGTATCACATAAAGATCCAGTTCCTTACAAATTTCAATAACGCTTCTAATATGATCGATGAACTTATCCTGTAATCTGCAATACGCATTCCAGGAAAGCCAGATGCGGATGGTATTCATCTTGGGGAATTTTTCTTTACCGTTGGCAAGTTCCTTGCGCCAAACGTCTTCATCATAAAGAAGCCAATCCTCCAGAGAACCTGTGGAATAGCTGGGATGGAAATTAAAGCCTTTTACTTCACTTGCCTTGATTTTCAACTCTGCCATAAAAAGAACCTCCGTTTTTTATTTTACCGAACATGTATCAAATACATTACAGTAAGTATAAAAAAACAGAGGCTGTATTGTCAAACAATTCTGTTATCGTTTGTGACCGTTTCGCACTTCAATGATCTCACCGTCGCTATTGTAGCGCACGATGAAATGCCAGTGACCTCTTTCGTCATTTTCGTCTTTGCCATATACATCCACGTCAGCAGAGCCGTCAGAATGCAGGCGGACATTTTCCACACTGCCTTCAAACAGACGATCATAGGCACGCATACGGCCGCGATCGATCAGTTCATACATCTCTTTTTCGATGGACCATTCGTATTTACGGTCCGTGGGATCCCAAGGTTCTTTTGCCATAGTGCTATCCTCCCTGTATCAGTTTTCTATGATTTGCTGCGCAAAGCGTACAGTATCCATTGCATCGCGGGCGAACTTATCCGCACCGATCTTATCGGCATAGCTTTGGGTCAGTACCGCGCCACCTACCACGATTTTGCACCAGGGAGCTTTCTCGCGGATGCAGGCAATGGTCTTTTCCATAGCAGGTACCGTGGTGGTCATAAGCGCAGAAAGACCTGCAACAGGTGCATGATGTGCAACAACAGCATCCGCAATCACGTCGGGCGGTACATCCTTGCCAAGATCGATAACACGGAAACCGTAGTTTTCAAGCAGCAGCTTTACGATGTTCTTGCCGATATCGTGGAT
>JAGBGW010000045.1 GCA_017935825.1 Clostridia bacterium | reverse complement strand
TTTTTTTTGTACTTTTTATTTAAATAGAAACGACGGCGATGTTCATCCGTCTTGCTGTCGCCCTTAACCTGCATGGAGCAGATCACGCTCACACCTGCCAGCAGTGCGGCAACGGCAAAAAACAGTGTGTAAGGCTGATCTTTGGTGATCAAGGAAAAGGCGACGATGATGACGATATATCCCACCAGGGTGCCGATCTGGGTGGCGGAGGTATGTGCGCCCAGTGCCTGACCGCCCTTTCCATCCTGCGCATATTCCAGTGCAATGGTGTTTTTCATGCCGATTTGCATATGCTCGCCCAAAGAATAGATGCAGATTGCAAGGGTGGCAAGCACCTTCGTGGGAGGCAGCAATGCATGCATCGACATACCCACCAGCATGATCACTGCACCGATCTTATAAAGCTTCTGGGCAGAGAACATAAAAAACAGTGCCAGAATAAAGATCAGCGCCACGCCGGGCAATTCACGGAAAAACTCGGTCACACCGCGGCCCATCTCCCCCATGCCGACCACTTCGGCAAGGAAGTTATCCATCATGCCTTTGAAAAGACCATAGGAAATGCCCGTAACCAGGATCGACAAAAGGAAGGGCTTAAATGCCGTGTTCTCCCGATAGATACTTGTAAGTTTGTTTTTTAACATTGCTCCATACTCTCTTTTTCAGCATAAAATCTATACCACAGTTATACTATCGTTTTCGTCGATTTTTGTCAATAATCGCCGTGAACATCTGCATTTTTGATTTGTTTTATGATATGATATCCACAATCGATAAAGCGGAGCGAATCCGTTTGCTCCAATCGGGTATACTATCTGAAAAAAGTGAGGAAAAACTGCATGCTGAAAATTGCCGTATTTGATACCAAACCTTATGACGAACCCGGATTTATCAAATATGCCGGGGATGATCTGGAGTTTAAGTTCTTTGAATCCCGTTTAAGCGAAGACACTGTGCAGCTGGCACAGGGCTTCGATGCGGTATGCGTGTTTGTCAACGATGATGTCAACGCGCATGTGGTCGATCGGCTGTATGCATACGGCATCCGCCTGATCGCACTGCGCTGCGCAGGCTTCAACAACGTGGATATCCGGGCCTGCTTTGGCCGCATCCACGTGGTGCGGGTACCCGCCTATTCTCCTTATGCAGTGGCAGAACACGCCATGGCGCTGCTTTTGACTTCCCTTCGGCGCATCCACAAAGCCTACATCCGCACGCGGGACTTTAACTTCACCCTCAACGGACTGACGGGCTTTGACCTGCACGGCAAGACCATGGGCGTCATCGGTACAGGTAAGATCGGCCGCGTGTTCATCGATATCTGCCGCGGTTTCGGCATGAAGGTGATCGCCTATGACCTGTTTCCCGCACAGGACAGCGGCATTGATTATGTCACACTGGATGAACTTTATGCACAAAGCGATATCATCTCTTTGCACTGCCCGCTGACGGAGCAGACCGAACATATGATCAATACACAAACCATCGAAAAAATGAAAAAGGGTGTCTTTCTCATCAATACATCACGCGGTGCACTGATCGATTCCGAAGCACTGTTGGAGGGCATCAAATCCCGCCATGTGGGCGCGGCATGTCTGGACGTCTACGAAGAAGAGGCGGATATTTTCTTTCAGGATTACTCGGGACACATTGTGGAGGATGATGTGCTGGCACGGCTGATCTCCATGCCCAATGTGATCGTTACATCCCATCAGGCGTTTTTGACCCGTGATGCACTGGACAATATCGCCCAAACCACCACGGACAACATTCGCGCTTTCTTCTCCGATGCACGATTGAACAACGAGATCTGTTATCAGTGCGGACATGCGGGCGAATGCAAAAAACAACGCCGTGGAAAGTGTTTTTGATCCACACACAAAAAAGACGAGGAAAACTCCTCGTCTTTTTCTTATTGTTTTCAGATCCTTGCCACGCCGGTCTTTCTTGCCATGTCAGCTACCGCTGCTGCCACGGTGGGACCCACGCGCTTGTCAAATGCAAGAGGAATGATGGTGCCCTGGGAGAGCTCTTCCTCGCTTACAAGAGAAGCCAGAGCCTCTGCTGCTGCGATCTTCATTTCGTCATTGATGTCGCTGGCGCGCACGTCGAATGCACCGCGGAAGATGCCGGGGAATACCAGAACGTTGTTGATCTGGTTGGGATAGTCGCTTCTGCCGGTGGAAACGATCTTTGCACCTGCCTCGTAAGCTTCCTCGGGGAAGATCTCGGGGGTGGGGTTTGCACAGGCAAAGATGATGGCATCGCGGTTCATGCGTTCGACCATTTCCTTTTTCAGAACGCCGGGTGCGGAAACGCCGATGAAGATGTCCGCGTTGTCGATGACATCATTCAGACCGCCGCGCTTGTTCTCTTTATTGGTGACAAGTGCCATTTCTTCCAGCGTATCATTCATGCCCTCTTCGCGGCCGGAATAGACCACGCCGAACTTATCGGTCAGGGTGATGTTGGCAAAACCGACTTTGAGCAGAAGCTTTGCGATGGCAACGCCTGCCGCACCTGCGCCGGACATGACAACCTTGACCTCTTCCTTCTTCTTGCCCACGATCTTCAGTGCGTTGGTCAGACCTGCAAGCACAATAACAGCGGTGCCATGCTGGTCGTCATGGAAGATCGGGATGTCGCAGATCTCCTTCAATTTGCGCTCAATCTCAAAGCAACGGGGAGCTGCGATGTCCTCAAGGTTGACGCCGCCGAAGGAGCCGGAGATCAGGTAAATGGTCTTGACGATCTCATCCACATCCTGGCTCTTGATGCACATGGGGAATGCATCCACGCCGCCGAACGCCTTAAACAGTACGCACTTACCTTCCATAACGGGCATGCCTGCCTCGGGACCGATGTCGCCAAGACCAAGCACCGCACTGCCGTCGGTGACCACAAGGCACATGTTCTGACGACCCGTCAGCTCATAACTTTTGGAAATATCTTCTTTGATCGCCAGGCAGGGCTGTGCCACGCCGGGGGTGTATGCAAGGGAAAGGTCGTCGCGGTTTGCAACGGGTACCTTTGCGGTGACTTCGATCTTACCTTTCCATTCGCCGTGCAGACGAAGGGACTCTTTTGCGTAATCCATATATGTTGCCTCCTAAAATTTATGCCATATGTTCGGGGTGGAAGATGCGGTCAAATTCCGCTTCCTCCATCATGGAAAGTGCAAGTACGGCTTCGCGGATGGTGGTGTTGTTTGCGTGTGCATACTTTGCCACCTTTGCCGCGTTTTCATAACCGATGTGTACATTCAGTGCCGTGACCGTCATAAGGGAACGATGCAGGTTTTCGTGCATCTTCTCTTCATTGACGCGAAGACCGCGCAGGCAGTTCTTCACAAACGAGTGCATTGCATCGGAAAGCAAACGCACACTCTGTACATAATTATAAGCTGTCACAGGCTGATAGACGTTGAGCTGGAAGTTGCCCTGCGATGCAGCAATGCCGATGGCGGTATCATTGCCCATGACCTGCACAGCGCACATGGTCAACGCCTCGCACTGGGTGGGGTTGACCTTGCCGGGCATGATGGAGGAACCGGGCTCGTTTTCGGGAATGAAAATTTCACCCAAGCCGCATCTGGGACCCGATGCCAGGTGCCGCACGTCGTTGGCGATCTTCATCAGGTTGGAAGCCAGTGCTTTCAATGCACCGTGGGATGCCGCGATGGAATCAAGCGCCGTCAGCGCATGGAATTTATTGTCCGATGCTGTAAAGATGCCTTCGATACCCGTCAAATCTGCAATCGCATCCGCCGCCAGCACATCAAAGCCCTTGGGGGCATTCAAGCCCGTGCCAACAGCCGTACCGCCGATGGCAAGGCGACCCACGTTGGGCATGGTCTTTTCGATCATATCGCGTGCATTTTCAAGCATACCGCGCCAGCCATAGACTTCCTGACAAAAGCGGATGGGCACCGCATCCTGCAGATGGGTGCGTCCCGTGGTGACCACATCGGGGTTTTCTTCCTCAATGCGGCGAAGTTCTTCGATCATCTCATCCAGCGCAGGCAGAAGATGGTTTTTCAGCATCAAAATTGCCGCCACATTCAGTGCCGTGGGGAAGGTATCGTTGGAACTTTGGGACATATTTGCATGATCGTTGGGATGAAGAAGCTTTTCCCCCGCCTTGGCATTGCCAAAGTTTGCGATCACTTCGTTGACATTCATGTTGGTCTGGGTGCCGCTGCCCGTCTGCCAGACGGCAAGGGGAAAATCCTGTGCCAATTCACCTGCAAGAATCGCTCGGCAGGCATCCTCGATCAATGCAAAGCGTGCATCGTCCAGTTTACCCAGCTGATTGTTTGCCTTGGCACACGCCCATTTGACATATGCCATGGCCTCGATCAATTCCTTGGGCATCTTCTCCGTGCCGATTTTGAAATTGTCGAAACTGCGCTGTGTCTGCGCACCCCAAAGGCGGTCGGCAGGTACCAGCACCTCGCCCATGGTATCATGCTCTTTTCGAAAATCCATCGTTTCCTCCAAGACTAATCTTCTAAAAACAACATTATTATAGAAGATTCGCCGCAGTATTGCAATAAAGCAAAAGCGCCTCGTCATACAACGAGGCGCAATTTATCCAAGCATCAGACGGTAGGTACTTCATCGGGCGAATCTGCACGGAAGGTGAAATTCTGCTCCTGCAGCCACAATCTTTCCAGATTGTAGAATTCGCGTTCTTCCTGTCGGAAAAGGTGTACCATCACATCGCCGTAGTCCAGCACGATCCAGTGACCCTGTTCGTAGCCTTCTTCACGCACAGGTTTGATGCCATCTTCTTCCTGACGCATTTCGTAGACAGCATCAGCCAGTGCACGGGCATGCAGTGCGGTGGCACCGCTTGCAACGACAAAGCACTCGGCAAGAATGGTCATCTCGGAAATGTCGATGGACATGATGTCGATGCCCTTTTTGGCATCCAGCGTTTCTTTGATGCGGTTGACTACCAGTTCGGTTTCGGGTCTCATGACTGTTCCCTCCTTTTATTGCTTATCCTCAAGCGCCTTTATCGCGGCAATTGAGTCCGGATGCATGTTCTGCGATCCGTTTTTTAAATAGCCCATTGTATTTTTCATGGCGGCAAGCAGTGCGCCGTCCAAATCGGTCTTGGCAATTTCGCGGATCTCTTCCACGGCATCGTAAGTTCTGCCTGGTTCGATCAGATCTGCAAGCTTGATCACCTTTTCCAGCGGGGTCATATTTGCCGCGCCCACGGTATGGATTCGTACGGCGTTCAAAATTTCCTCATCTTCCACACCGTATTCATGCTTTGCGATCGCCGCGCCCAAAGGCCCATGCCAAAGTTTGGGTGCATTTTGGGAGAATGCATCAAGCTCTACTTTATAATTCGCCATCAATGCCTCTGCTTCCTTCCCATGATACGTTTTTGCACAATCTTGAATTAAAGCTGCAAGGCGTGCACGTTCCACATCCACACCAAAACGCTGTGCAAGCTGCACCGCCGTCTGCACCACACCCAAAGTATGATGCCATCTTGAAAGCGGCAGCGACTTTCGCACACGATCGCTGATGCTGTCAAACTGTGTCTGTTCCGATGCACGATAAAGCTGATTTTCCTCAATATAAGCTGCAGTTTTTTCGGGGATGAATTCCCGCCAGCCCTCCCCTGCTTCCATCATTTCACGCAAAGCAGTGGAGGAAATATCGATGCTGGATTGTTCTGCGAAATAAATCTTTGCATCGTATTTTTTCTTCAGCTTCTTGGCACATTCCTTTGCACCCGCTTTCTTGGTTCCTTTTCTGGGTACCACAAAAAATGCACACAGCTTTGCAATTTCATCAAATTCTCTCCAGCTTTCAAGCTGCAGCAGCGTATCTGCGCCGATGATCTGGACAAAGCTTTCATCAGGATACTTCGCTGTCAGTTCGCGCATGGTGTCCACGGTATAGGTGTAACCTTCGCGCTGTACTTCCTGCGCAGCCACCACGAAACCATCCACATCTTCCACGGCAAGGCGCACCATTTCCAGTCTCTGCTGGGGCGTCACGCCGCCGATGCTTTTATGAGGCGGCATGCCATCGGGCAAAAACCAGACCTGTTTGAGCTTCATTTCTTCCAGCGCGATATGCGCCATCATCACGTGCCCATTGTGGATCGGGTGGAACGTGCCGCCCAGAATGCCGATGGGATGTGCTTTTTTTGCCATGGTAAACCTCAATATTGTTCAAACAAAAGCGTTTTGCAGACAGGATACATCTTTGAAAGTGTATCTGCGGTATCAAAGTCAAGGGAATCCACATCGCGTGCGTCCCTTGCGCCCAGTAATATCAAAAACAGTTCTCCTGCATCGATGGTGCAGGCAGAATCCTCGTGCGAGGAAACCAAAGCACGACCGCCCGATGCAGTGATGACGATGCGCTTCACCGTTTCATCCTGCGTGATACAAAGCTTCACCGTATGCTCGCCCTGTGCAGGAATCTGCGTAAGCAATGTCTCTATATCCAGCGGACAATACATTGCGCCGTGCCGGGTATCGGCATCGCCAAGTGCCACAGGCTCGCTGTAGTGGACGGGCTTGCCGAATTTCTCACACAGACCCATCAAAAGCGCCTGACGGGATGCTTCATCCCAGCCAAGATATTCCCACACGCGGATGCAGTCGTCTTCCTCTTTTGCGATGGCATAGGCACTGTGGGTCACATAGGCCTTGGCGCCGTCCAGCTGTGCATCGCGCATGCGAAATGCCCAGTCTCTGGGGGTACGGGCAGCATAGCCGCTGTAGCCCTTGATACCTGCGCAGTACATATTGTTCAAAAGCTCCGTGTCCTCCGTTTCACGAATGGGACACATCTTTGCCGTATCACAGATTTTATCCTGATACACCGTGCCCGTACGATAGCCGAAAGGTTCATAGAAGGATTCACGGAAGGGGTCCAGCACTGCCAATGCGATGCCGTGTTCGCGCATCAGCTGCCCTGCAGCGCGCATCAGCCGTCCTGCATAGCCGCGCTTGCGGCAGGAAGGCTCGGTAGCAACACCTGCCACCATCCCCGAGAGGATATTGGTGTTTCTGATGCAGAGGGTCTGGGGAATGATGTGCAGCCCTGCGCACCACATGTCATCTGCGCACAGTGCAAGGGTGTACTCCTCCACACTGCGCAGGTCGCGATAGCTTTCAAAAAACGCATCGGAATCCTCGGGAAATCCTGCCTGCCAAAGCCGTCTTGCCGCGCTTTGCGGCATTTTCATAATTCGGATCATTTTGCAATGCGAATGATGAACTTACGGATCATCTTACAGGGATGGTAGGATTCCTTTGCACGGCGAAGACCGGGGATGCCCATGTCTTCTTCGCGGTTCAAATACTGCATATCGGAGAACACGTTCTGCGCGGTCTGCTGGTTGATCAGTGCATAAAGACCTGCGTATTCCGTGTTTGCCTTTTCGATGTGGATGATTGCGGTATCGGTATGCATGCAGCGTTCGCCAAGGGAGAAAGCCTCCACACGACCGTTGATAAGCAATGCGCCGCCGTCAAAGTCCAGCTCCTTCCAGTTGTCAAGGGCAAGGCGGACAGCGGTTTTCTCATCTTCCAGGGAAGGATCAAAGCCGTCTGCCTGACGCTTTTCATACCAGAGCATATAGCTTGCAAAGCAGGGTTCGATCAGTTCGTCGGACATATGCTCATAATCTGCATCGATGGTGGAGCGCATTTTGTTGATGTGGTTGCGTTTTGCGTGATACTTGCTGCCCTGCAACGTGATCAGATCGCTGGTATTATAGACATAGTCAAAGTTGTTTCTGTCCTCTTCGATGGTAAAGCAATCGGGGCAATTGTGGCGCAGAAGCTGCACCGTGCGCTCATTGACGCCGTACATCAGGAACGTTTCGCCCTCCTGACGGCTTGCGGCGATGCAATGGTCCATCCCCTCTGCGATGCGGGAAAAATCGCGCATGACGGGCGGGAAGAAGAATCTTCTGCCGTCCATCTGGCGGCCGCGCAGAAGAAGCAGGTCCTCCAAAATACACACTTCGATTTTCCAGCTGTCCTTCCAAAGAAACAGATTGCCGAAACAAAGCTCGGAATTCTCATATTGTCCCAAGCGGAAATAAGGGTCCATGATGGCCTTATCTTCCAAAACAATGGGTCGGAATTGGTACTGCATAAACATCCTCTTTTAGTTAGAAATATTTTTAGCTGGTAACAGCTTATTTACCTTAATATACCAGACCGATATTGGGCATAAGCGGACTGCTCAAAGCAATTTCGCCGCCCGATTCGATGCTGTGCCCCTCCACGGTGAAACGCACACGGTTGACACCCTGCGCCTGACAGAGGGAGTTGACGATGGCATATATACAAGTATACT
>JAGBGW010000044.1 GCA_017935825.1 Clostridia bacterium | reverse complement strand
TAGGCAGGCACCTGCACCACCGCGCCGTTGCAGCCCAGCACGATGCGCGCCGCCGCCACATCCTGCATCAGGTTGAACTCGTTGTAATCGTGCCAGTCGTTGGAGTTGCCGCCCAACCAGACGATGACGATGCGGTCAAGGATGGTAGGGTCAAGCAAAATGGCCGATGCCACGTTGGTGATGGCGCCCAGCGCACCCACGTACAAAGGCTTATCGGGGGAATACGCCTTGGAACGCTCCACCAGATCCAGTGCTGCAGGAGAAATGACGGGGGTCTTCTCGTCGGGAAGGTAGGTCTCGCTGCCACGGTAGGCAATACCGTGCAGATCTTCTCTTCCATTCAGCGTCAGGATGTTCAAAATCTCCTGATAGCTTTTTTCCATACCCTCTGCAGGGGTGGCCGCCTTCTTATTGGCAAAAGGCGCCGCGTAAATCGCCAGCAGGTTCAGCCGATCGGTGGCATGCAGAATGTAGGAAAGCGCGTACTGGTCGTCCACCTCGTTGTAGGTATCGGTGTCCAGCACCATGTCGATGGGTCCGTGGATGCGGTTGAGCATCTTCTCTTTTTGTGCGTGATCCATAGTGACACTCCTGTTATATGAACTTTTCAACCGAACTGGTTATTTTTCATCAGTATAGCACATGTTAAGAAATCCTCACAAGACGGCATATCGTGCTTGACAGGCAATAATTTGTGTTTTAACATAAATTCATCACAAATTGTCTTTCGGAGGCTTTTTATGGACGCAAGAAAACGCATTATGGACTACATCGACGGCAAGATGTGGATGGTTTGGGTCGGTCTTGGTGGATTGGTCCTTTCCATCGCCACCATTGCCATCGTGGTGGGTGTCTTCCTTCTGTTTCCTTCTTTCTACTTCCTGCTTCGCGGTGTCTGCACGGAACTGCCTCGTCACGCCAATGCAAAGCGCTGCCTGGACGATCTGCAGGCAAGAAACCTGCTGGTTCAGGCTGCAACCGAGCTGGATAACCCTCAGCTGGTGGCTTGCAAAAATCAGGCATCTTTCACCGAAAACTTTGTCTTTGGCCGCGGCGTTGCCATGACCTATGCGGATGTAAAGTGGACCTATAAGGAAAGAAGAACCTACCTGTTTTTCATCACCCTTGCAGAGAACATGTACGTCTGCAACATCAAGGGCAGCCGCATGGTTCTGATCAACAAGGGCGGTAAGGACAAGGCAGAAGAGATCAAGGCAGCTATGCTGAAGATCTACGAGAAGAATCCCCAGGTGCTCCTTGGTTTTGGCGCAGACCGACAGAAGGCCTATAACGAAATGGTTCGTGCCGCCAAGCAGGCAAAATAAGCGGACGATTTTCGATCGACCTGCACGAGATCCATCCTGACGGATGGGTGAAATCGCCTGCCGGCGGTGAAATTCGATCTGGCGATCGAGTGAAATATTCCCTTCGGGAATGTGATAATATGCTTATAGATGGACGACCGAGTGATCGGTCGTCTGTTTTTTGTAGTGAACGAGCAGATGGTGAGTAATAAAATGGTATGGTCGGGGCAGGGGCGGCACTACAGGTTGCGGGGTTATCGGTTTTGCTCAAAAATCCCGATTTCACAAGGAAAAACTATGGTTTTGTCCCTTTACAAAGGCGCTTTGAATCGGCTATAATATTATCCGTATCTTCAAACGCAAGGATGGGGACGTGCGATTCAGGATCGCTTTTTCCAGAGAGCCGCGGCAGCTGAAAAGCGGCAAAGTGAGTGACTCGTGCCATCACCCCGGAGCGGACAGATCGAAGGGCTTTCTGATATAAGATTTCCATTGAGGTCTGTACGGCGGTTTCCCGTTACGAAACATACAAGCGCACGCATTTTCTTTGCGTGAAGAATGGGTGGTACCGCGCGAAAGCCACGGCTTTTTCGTCCCGTTGCAGGTCAATGGGGGAAAAGTCGTTTTTTTATACCCCAAAATCAACGATCTTACCAAAAGGAGATGGAATCCATATGTACAAAAAAGTGCCCACGGACATGAATTTTGTCGCCCGCGAGCAGGAAGTGGTGGACTTCTGGAAATCCAATCAGATTTTCGAGAAGAGCCTCGGTCATCGTGCAGACGGTGACGTGTTCACCTTCTACGACGGCCCGCCCACTGCAAACGGCAAGCCCCATATCGGTCACGTTCTGACCCGTACTTTCAAGGACATCATTCCCCGCTACCACACCATGAAGGGCAAGAAGGTCCTTCGCAAGGCAGGCTGGGACACCCACGGTCTTCCCGTAGAGCTGGAAGTTGAAAAGCTGCTGGGCATCGACGGCAAGCCCCAGATCGAAGCTTACGGCGTGGAGCCCTTCATCGGCAAGTGCAAAGAGAGCGTCTGGAAGTACCTTTCCGAATGGGAAGTTATGTCCGACCGCGTCGGCTACTGGGTCGATATGGAAAACCCCTACGTCACCTATCATGACAATTACATCGAGTCCGAATGGTGGAGCCTGAAGACCCTTTGGGACAAGGGCCTGATCTACCACGGTCATAAGGTCGTGCCTTACTGCCCCCGCTGCGGCACTGCGCTTTCCAGCCACGAAGTAGCACAGGGCTATAAGAACGTAAAGGAAACCTCCGTCACCGCGCGCTTCAAGGTCGTGGGTGAGGAAAACACCTACTTCCTTGCATGGACCACCACCCCCTGGACCCTGCCCTCCAACATCTGCCTGTGCCTGAATGCCGAGTTCACCTATGCAAAGGTGCTGCATGAAGGTCAGTATCTGATCCTGGCAGAAGGTCTTGCAGACAACGTCCTTGGCGAAGGCAACTACGAAGTGGTCGAGCGCTATAAGGGCAGCGATCTGATCGGCATGAGCTACGAGCCCCTCTATGACTGGGCAAAGGCCTCCCGCGAAAAGGGTTACAAGGTCGTCTGCGACGATTACGTCTCTCTTTCCGACGGTACCGGTATCGTTCATAATGCTCCTGCATTTGGTGAAGACGACGCACGTGTCTGCCAGGCAAACGGCATGCCCTTCATCTGCCTTGTCGACCTGCAGGGTAATTTCACCGAAGAATGTGAAGTTGCTCGCGGCAAGTTCGTAAAGGATGCAGATGCAGATATTATCGCTGACCTGAAGGAACGCGGCATGCTCTTTGCAGCACTGCCCTACGAGCATGACTATCCCTTCTGCTGGCGCTGCGACACCCCCCTGCTTTACTACGCCCGCGCAACCTGGTTCATCCGCATGTCCTCTCTGAGAGACAAGCTTCTGAAAAACAACGCATCCGTCAACTGGATGCCCGAATCCATCGGCACCGGCCGCATGGGCAACTTCCTTGAGAACGTCATCGACTGGGGTCTTTCCCGCGACCGTTACTGGGGTACCCCCCTGCCCATCTGGCAGTGCGAATGCGGCTACGAGCACATGATCGGCAGCCGTGAAGAACTGGTGCGCATGGGCCGCGACGTCCCCGAAGATATCGAGCTGCACAAGCCCTATATCGACAACGTCCACATCGTCTGCCCCAAGTGCGGCAAGGATATGGTTCGCGTACCCGAGGTCATCGACTGCTGGTACGACTCCGGTTCCATGCCCTTCGCACAGTGGCACTACCCCTTTGAAAACAAGGACAAGTTTGAGGAGAACTTCCCCGCCGACTTCATCTGCGAAGCAGTTGACCAGACCCGCGGCTGGTTCTACACCCTCCTTGCAATCTCCACCGCAGTATTCGACTGCGCACCCTTCAAAAACTGCATCGTTCTGGGTCACGTCAACGACAAGGACGGCAAGAAGATGTCCAAGCATCTGGGCAACGTTGTTGCTCCTTCCGAAGTTCTGGACAAGCAGGGCGCAGATGCTGTGCGCTGGTATTTCTATACCTCTTCCGCACCCTGGCTGCCCAACCGCTTCAGCGGCGACGCTGTCAGCGAATCCCAGCGCAAGTACATGGCAACGCTTTGGAACACCTATGCGTTCTATACCCTGTACGCTGATATCGACAGCATCGATCCCACCAAGCTGACCCTGTCTGACAACCCCAGCCTGCTTGACCGCTGGATCCTTTCCAAGCTCAACACCTTGGTTAAGGAAGTGGACAGCGATCTGGAAGCCTACCGCATCACCGAGGCAGGCAGAAAGATGAGCGACTTCACCGAGGAGCTTTCTAACTGGTACGTACGCCGCGGCCGCGAGCGTTACTGGGCAGGCGAGATGACGACCGATAAGGCAGATGCATTTGTCACCCTGTACACCGTACTTGAGACCATGGCACGCCTGACCGCACCGTTCACTCCCTTCATGGCAGAGTCCATCTATCAGAACATCGTGCGCACCGTCAACCCCGACTTCCCTGAATCCGTCCACCTTTGCGACTTCCCCGTATGCGACGAGAGCCGCATCGATCCGGCACTGGAAGAGCAGATGGAGACCGTACTTTCCATCGTTGCAGCAGGTCGTGCACTTCGAAACACCGCAAACCTGAAGATCCGTCAGCCTCTGGCTCGCCTTCTTGTCTCCGGTGTGAAGCTGGATGCAGAGTACTGCGCTCTTGCAGCAGATGAGCTCAATATCAAGTCCGTGGAGCTGGCAGATGACCTGTCCTCTCTGGTCGTTTATAACCTGAAGCCCCAGCTTCGTACCCTTGGCCGCCGCTTCGGCAAGAACATCAATCTTGTCCGCGAGCTGCTTGCAGCAGCAGACGGCAGCGCAGCAGTTGCAGCCTTCAAGCGCGGCGAAGCATTCCACATGGATGTAAACGGTGTGGACG
>JAGBGW010000043.1 GCA_017935825.1 Clostridia bacterium | reverse complement strand
TGCAAAATCGCAACCGTTGTAGTGGCAAAGCCCGAATCGATCAGCACACAGCCCACTTCCTTTTCCTGCTGGGGGATCATATAGGAAGCCTGCCCGATGATGGAGGGCACATAGCCTTTGACCTCGATGCCCAGGTGATCCATCAAATTGGTGGTCTGTGCAAGGAACCTTTTATCCGCCGTGATGGTGGTCACCATCGCAGACAGTGTGCTTGTACGTTCCCCGATGGGGTCGCTGAGCCGTTCCTGCGAATCGAGCATATAATACACCGGGCGCTTTTGCAAAACGCTCATTTTTGCATTGGCAGGTGCGGGCGTCATCTGCAGCAAACGCTGCATATCCTGACGGGTCACGCGGCGGTCCGCTGCGGTAATATCGGTACTGACCCGATAATTGGTCACTGCGGTGTAATCGCCGGGAACACAGATATAGACCTTGCGGATCTTTCGCTTGGCAACGATGCCTGCTTCGGCAAGCACGGACTGGGTGATGTCCGCAAGCTTGTCCGGCTCATTCCACTTACCGTTTGCATACCCTGCATAAGGAACATTGCCAAAGCCCAGCACATCGTAAGCGCCGGAAGCCTGTACTCGAGCGATCACACATGCAATTTTGGATGTACCGTAATCAATTGCTGCAATTGTTCTGCTCATCGCATGCTCCTTTCCCTTGGGTTGTATTTGCCGTACAAACAGGGTCGGCAAATAACCGGTACGCTTTTGTACCACATTTATCATAGCAAAGATTCATGCCAATGTAAAACACAAATTTGCCTTGTAAACCCAAAATCACATTATTTTTTGAAAAAATTTAGGTTTACAATTATTTTTCTTAATTGTAAACCTAAAACATTTTCTCGATTTTTATTATTGTAAACTCATTCTTGTTCCGGACGATATGCAGCGCTGTTGCCGCTGGACAGATCCAGCGTTCCCCCACTGTAACCGTCTGCAGGCAGTTCCGTCAACATTTGGGAAAGCCAGGTCATCTTCATAGTCATGTCCTGCGCATCACCGAGGCGTACCAGCATACCGTCGCGCATGGTCAATGTAATATGCAACACATCCGTCACATCAATGGTGCGCACCTGATAGTACAGATTAAATCGCTCAAGCTGCGTTGCCACGGCGCTGTAAGCCGCCAGATGGGAACCGGATGCTGTTCCAAGCAACTGTCCCGCAGTACAGGATTCCACCGTCCAGCCCGTCACGTGGCACAGCTGATCGCGCAGCACCTGCGCATCACAGTTGAGTACGATGCCTTCTGCATCCAACAGTACATAAGTGCCAAGGTGCTCACTAAGTGCCACAGCATTTCGCTCCCGCACGGTGATCTGTACGCTGCAGGGCCAGCGCCTTGTAATATCCTCCACTACGATGAAAGGATTGCTTTGCAGGTTTTCGGTGATTTGATCTTTATCCACCAGCAGCATGCTCTCTTTATAAGCAAGTCCTGTCAAACGAATCAGATCGTCAGCGGTAAAGCGACTGTTGCCGATAATGGTGATGTCCCGCACAAGAAAGACATACAAAAAACACAGCACCGCCACTGTTACCACCAGCAGGATATAGAACAGATTCCAAAGCACACGGTTGACTTTCAAGGCGCGCTTGATATCCACTTTTTTGGCAGCCATCAAGATGCCTCCTTCTATTTATGTATCCGCGCCACGCGGGAAATGTTCAGCATCACGCCGATCTCCGCAAGGAACAGTGCAAGCGAAGTACCGCCTGCGCTGATAAAGGGCAGCGGAAGACCCGTGGGCGGCATCCAACCAAGGACGATCGCCACGTTGAGCAGTACCTGCACCGCAAGCATGGTGGTGATGCCCATCGCCAGCATCTGACCGAAACGATCGGGTGCCTGTATGGCGATCACAAGGCAGCGCCAGATCAGCAGCCAGTACAGTGCAAACAATACGATGCAGCCCACAAAGCCGAATTCGTCTGCAAAAATAGCGAAGATATAGTCCGACTCACGGAAGGGCAGATACAGATACTTTTGAATGCTGTTGCCGATGCCTGCACCGAAAAAGCCGCCGTTTGCCACAGCGTAAAGCGACTGCAGCACCTGATAACCGGCACCCAGAGGGTCGCTCCAGGGCTTTAAAAAGATGGTCAGTCGTTCAAAGGCATGGGGTTTGAGCAGATAAGCCACATAAAGCGCGATACAGCCCAGCACAAACAGTATACCAAGGTGTGCCCATCTGCCCCCTGCCGCCCACAGCATGATCGCCAATATCATAATATAAGTCATCAGCATGCTGATATTGGGCTGAACAAACAGCATCACACAGAAAATACCTGTGACCAGTGTGGTGGGAAATACCGTGCGCCAGAATTTATCCATCTGATGCTCACGATCGGAGAAGATCTTTGCAATGTACACGATCACTGCAAACTTTGCAGGCTCCGAAGGCTGCAGATCGATGGGACCAAAGCGGATCCAGCGCTGTGCACCGTTGACCGATCTGCCCACGCCGGGTACCCAGACAAGCAGCATCAGTACAAGCGAGATCAGCAGCAAAAACGGCACAAGTGCATCCCAGATGTGGTAATCCACTTTGAACTTTCCGGGCAACTTCCAGATGCGTGCGGTCATAAACATAGCGATCAGACCTGCCAAAAGACCCTGCAGCTGGTTCTTTAAAAAGAAGGCGCCGTCATGATCGTAAGCGGAAGACTGCTGGGCGATGTAGTAGCTGGAATCGTAAACCATCACAAGACCGATCACCACAAGAACCATCGTCAAAAGAATGATCCAAAAATCAGGCTTATGTTCGGCATAGGACGCCCCCGCCCTGCCTGCACGGCGGAAGGAGGCGGCAACAGCACGCCATACTTTACGCATAGCATCATTCCTTTCGTAAGTTCTGCAAAAAATCCTGCACGGTTAATTGTAAACCTTAGTTGTTTTCCTCTGCGATCTTTGCCGCAATGTCCTTGAAGACACGACCGCGCTGCTCGTAGTCAGAGAACATGTCAAAGCTTGCGGATGCAGGAGAAAGAAGCACGTTCTCCCCCTCCTTGGCAAGGTCAAATGCCATGCGGACGGCATCTTCAAAGGTACCATCGGATACGTGAATGTTCTCGTAGCCGCACTGCTTTGCATTGTCAACCACGCGGGCACGGGTGTCGCCCAAAGCGACAACAGCACGGATGGTGTCGGGCATATCGCGGAAGACAGGCAGGTAGTCGGAGCCCTTATCGTAACCGCCAAGCAGAAGGATGGTACCGCGATCCATTGCGTGCATTGCGCGCAGCGTTGCATCGCAGTTGGTGCCCTTGGAGTCGTTGATGTAGCGGACACCGCGTGCCACGGATGCAGGCTCGATGCGATGTTCCACACCGCCGAAGCCCAGAAGACCCAGGCGGATGGCTTCCACGGATGCGCCCATGGCATCGGCAAGTGCCGCTGCTGCCAGTGCATTTTCAAGGTTGTGGGAACCGGGGATCTTCAGGTCTTTTGCATCGATCAGGTCTACTGCCTCACCGTCATGCATCAGCACGATTCTGCCGTCGATGACGCATGCGCCATTGTCAACCTGCTGCAGACGGCTGAAGTAAGCCACGCGGCACCGGACACGGTCGCGCAGTGCGTAAGTCATGGGCTCGTCGCGGTTGAGCACCACGGTATCGTCACCACGCATTTCGTGGAAAATGCGTGCCTTGCAGTCAATGTAAACCTCCATGGTTCCATGGCGGTTCAAATGGTCCTCGCTGATGTTCAGCACGGCTGCTGCACGGGGACGGAAGGTATCTGCGGTCTCCATCTGGAAACTGGAGATCTCTGCCACGACCACATCTTCTTCCTTCGTCTTCTTTGCAATGCTGATGAAGGGAATGCCGATGTTGCCCACGACATAGGTCTGACGGCCGGTATTTTCCATAATTTCACCCAGCAGAGCCGTGGTAGTGGTCTTGCCGTTGGTGCCTGTGATCGCCGCCATGGGTGCGTGGTTGACAACGGAAGCGTACTCCACCTCGCCGATGACGGGCTTGCCCAGTTCACGGGCGCGAACCAGGGGTGCGATATGGATCGGCACACCGGGGCTGATGAAGATCAGGTCGTTTTCTTCCACAAGCTTCACTGCATCGCCGCCCAGTGCCCAGGTGACGGTATCGCCAAGCAGCGCTTTGATGGGCTCCATGGCCTCCCCCGTCTTGGCATCGTAGGCGGTAACTTCTGCGCCGTTTTCAACCAGTACACTTGCAAGTGCCGCGCCGCTGCGCGCCATGCCGATGACAAGTGCTTTTTTGCCGTATGCGTAATCCATAATTGTAAACCTCGCTTCTTATACGATAACAAAACACAGAGCGCCAAGTGCGATGGTGATCAGCACGTAGGCGGTGACGATCTGCACTTCGCTGTAGCCCTTCTTTTCAAAATGATGGTGCAGGGGCGCCATCAGGAACACGCGCTTTTTGTTGCGCAGCTTGTAGCTTGCCACCTGAATGATATCGGAAATGCTGGATACCATGAACATGAAACCCACGATCGGGACGATCAGAAGGGTCTTGCTCAACACCGTTGCCACCACAAATGCTGCACCCAGTGCCATGGAGCCCGTATCGCCCATGAACACCTTTGCAGGATAGTGGTTGTAATAAAGGAAGCCGATGCATGCACCCACGACCGTGGCGGAGAACATCATGAGATTGCGAAGGTTTTCCGTCAGCTGCATGGAGCTGCCTGCCTCAGCAAGGGTGAGCACGGTGAAGTTGATCAGCAGACCAACCACAGCCATGACGACTACGGTAACGCCGGAGGCCAATCCGTCAAGACCGTCGGTCAGGTTCACAGAGTTGGTGGTTGCAAGCACCGCAAAGACCACCAGCGGAATGTAGAACCAGCCAAAGTCAACGTAGTCCTTCAAGAAAGGAACGTAAAGCTCGGAGCCGATCAGGGGGCTTTTGTATGCATAGATCGCCAGGACGACCGCAAAGCCCACCTGTGCCACGATCTTCTGCATGGCGCGAAGCCCCAGGGAGCGCTTTTTGACCACCTTAATATAGTCGTCCAGGAAGCCGATCAAACCGTAGGCAAAGGTCACAAGCAAGGCGGTGATGACAAACTCCGCATTGCCTGCAGTCAATACGATGCAGGTAATCAGAATCGCTGCCAGCATCATGATGCCGCCCATGGTGGGGGTGCCGGTTTTGGAAAGGTGGGATTCGGGACCGTCATCGCGCTCGGTCTGCCCTGCCTTCAAACGAATCAGCGCAGGGATCAG
>JAGBGW010000042.1 GCA_017935825.1 Clostridia bacterium | reverse complement strand
CCGATTTCTGCCTGACTCCCGTTGATCCTGCCTTCCCTGCACGCGCCAAGGAAAAGCAGGGCGGTATCCTGGTGGCAGGTGAAAACTATGGTCAGGGTTCCAGCCGTGAACACGCAGCGCTCGTACCGCTGTACCTTGGTGTCCGCGCCGTCATCGCAAAGAGCTTTGCCCGCATCCACATGGCAAACCTGATCAATTCCGGCATCCTGCCCCTGGTCTTTGACAACGCGGCAGATTATGACGGCATCGAAGAAGGCGATGCTCTTGTGATCGAAGATGCTCCTGCACAGATCGCATCAGGCGGCTCCATCGTGGTGAAGAATGTCACCCGCGGCACCGAGTTTGCCACCTCTTTGAATGTTTCCCAGCGTCTTCGTGACATCATCCTTGCAGGTGGTCTGATCCTCTACACCAGAGCACAGGCAGAATAAGCAGATCGATCAATCGATCTGCAGTGAAATATTGCTTCGCAATGTGAAATATTCCCTTTGGGAATGTGAAATATTTGCTTTGCAAATGTGAAATATGCCCTTCGGGCATACGGAATATGGTTGAAAACGGATGTACATGCGTTTGTGCATCCGTTTTTGTTTTGGCAAAAAATCGGGCGCCATCGTAGGGGCAGGACTTGTCCTGCCCTCTGCATAGCGTGCAATGAAACAAAAGCTTAATAAGCGTGACATTGACAAATGTCATGTACCGGGGATATACTATCAGTATGGTATATCCTCGGCGTATTGTGCTGTGGTGTGCTGAATATGGATCATATCGATCGCTGAAGGGAATTTTTAACATGTTCAAGCGACTGGAAATAAAGAAGTTTTTTGCATTGCTGATGGTGGCATGCCTGCTGCTGGCAGGTGTCATGGCAATGCCTGCCACCGCCTATGCCGACCCGGAAGATGACCCTGCCGTGACCGAACAGGTAACAGAGGGGACACAAGAAGACGGTGAAGCGGCTGAAGGCGCAGCTGCGCAGCCGTCTGCTACGCAGGAAGCTTCCGGCATCAAAGTCGATGTAGCGGATGATGAGGAAGAAGATGTCAATCCCATGGATGCGATTTTGAGCGTTGATCGTATCATTTTGGATGTATGGGCAAAGATCTGTTCCCGCCTTGCCATCATCATCGGTATTTTGCTTGCCTGTGTCATTGGCATCATCATCTATATCATGGTCACCCAGACCACCAAGATTTCCAAGCAGAATAAGGAGCTGGAACGTCGTCCCAGCCGTCAGGTGGGTGCAATCCAGCAGCCTGCCGTGATGGATCCGCAGCCGCAGCGACAGGTCAAACAGTTTGGCGATACCTTGCGTATCCGCCGCACGATGACCCAGGGCGCGCCTGCCCAGACCAATATGCAGCGTCCGGCAGCACCCCAGCGTCCTTCCCGTCCCGCACAGGGTACGGTACAGCCCGGCGTCCGTCGTCCCGTACAGGGTCAGCCTGTGCGCCGCCCGGTACAAGGTCAGCCCCAGCGTCCCATGCAGGGTGCACCGCAGGCAGGTCAGCCTGTGCGTCGTCCCGTACAGGGTCAGCCCCAGCGTCCCGTGCAGGGTCAGACGAACGGTCAGCCCGCACGCCGTCCCGTACAGGGTCAGCCCCAGCGCCCCGTACAGCCGGTGGCACGCCCCACACAGCAGTCCAATCAGCCGCCGCAAAAATAACAGCAGATTTCAAAGACGTATTGTATGTTTGCAGTACGTCTTTTTTATCGGCTAAAATGAACAAAAACTGTCGAAAAAGAAAGGAAATTTGTGTTGAATAATTGACATTCTGTTCCAAATGTGTAACACTAAAGTTAATATATATCGCAGAGGTATAAATTGAAATAACGGGAGAAAGATCATGTCGAAGAACACTATCAAAATCACGACAGCCCATAAGCAGGTCATGATCGACATAGACGATCTTTTGTATGTGGTTGTACAGGATAGAAAATCAAAATTGTGTTTCGGGAATCGGGAACCGATCCTGACGAACCTTTCCATCCGTAAGCTTTTGGAGATGCTGCCACAGGATCAGTTTGTGCTGATCAACAAAGGCGTGCTGATCTCCCTTGCGCATTTGGTTGAAATCGATCAGCTGAACTATCGCATGAGTGACGGCACGGTTCTGCGTGCCCGTGTCAAGACCTCCAGCCAGCACAACTGGCAGATGCGTATGCGCGTGCTGGAAAACCAGTATACCGTCCAGCAGGAAGTTTATGACATGATGCTCAGCGACAACATTGCCTTTGCCGTTTTGCAGGTCGCGCAGAAAGAGCGCAAGCATGCCAAGGTCATCTACTGCAATTCCGTATGGGATTCCATTGCCACCATCATTCGCAGCGAAGGTGATGGCAAAGTGGCAGATGAAGCCTATGACGCCATGCAGGAAGTCGCCTGGCAGGGCGGTATCCGCCGCGTAAGGGGCAAGTATTTCTCTGCCTGTTTCTTCCGCTGCGATCAGGGTGTGTGTGCCTGTGTACTTCGCAAACTGGACGGCGCAGAATAAAAGGAAATATAAAAAAGCACCGATCGATCAATCGATCGGTGCTTTTTACTTTGCTTTTTTCTATCCCTTAGTCAGAAACGTAGGGCAGAAGAGCCATCACGCGAGCACGCTTGATAGCCATAGCAAGATGGCGCTGGTGCTTTGCGCAGGTGCCGGACATGCGGCGGGGCATGATCTTGCCGCGCTCGGTCATGTAACGGCGAAGACGATTAACGTCCTTGTAGTCGATATAATCCATTTTATCCACACAGAAAGCGCAAACCTTTCTGCGGGGGCGACGCATACCGCGTCCGCCCGAAGGACGACGCTCACGGCGTTCGGGGCGCTGTGCCTCGGAAGCCTCGGTGCGAACCTCGGGTGCCTGATTCTCGGCCATGTGGGTTGCCTCCTAAATTTTTTTGATCAGAAAGGCAGATCGTCATCAACGACGCTCTGCATGTCCCCGGGCGCTGCGCCGTGGGGAGCGAAGGAATCGTACTCACCGGAAGAACGGTTGCTGTTTGCAGAAGTGAGGAATTCAACATCGTCAGCTACGATCTCGGTGACGTAACGCTTGGAACCATCCTGGGCTTCGTAGTTACGGGTCTGGATGGAACCTGCAACTGCAACGCGGCTGCCCTTTTTCAGGTAGCGGTAGCAGTTGTCTGCCTGTGCGCGCCATACCACGATGTTCAAAAAGTCAGCTTCACGCTGGCCGTTTGCGTTGGTAAAACGACGGTTGCAGGCGATGGTAAACGTACAAACGGAAACGTCGGACTGGGTCTTGCGAAGTTCAGGATCGCGAGTCAGATTTCCGACCAGAAATGCCCGGTTCATTTAAAAGACCTCCTTATTCGGCTGCCTCTTCGGACACTGCGGGAGCCTCTTCCTCCTCGACGACCTCACCGGCCTCGGGGATACGGGACACCATGTAACGCAGCACGTTTTCAGAAGCGATGCGCAGGTTGCGCTCCAGCTCTGCGGGGAACTCGCTCTCAGCGTCGAACGTCATGAGCACGTAGTAACCTTCGTTCATGAAGCGGATGGGGTAGGCAAGACGCTTACGGCCCCAGGGTTCGATCTTGGTGACGACGCCGCCGTTTTCGGTAACCATGGTGCTGAAACGATCGATGATTGCCTGCTTTGCAGCCTCTTCGATGGTGTCATTGATGATGTAGAGTACCTCGTAATGATTCATGTCCTTTTCACCTCCTTATGGACTATAGCCCCTTGCACTTATGGCAAAGAGCAAGGATGGACGCATGCACGCCTCTTGCGCATGCCGAAATAGTATAGCATAAACCGCTCCGTTTTGCAAATACGTTGCGGACAAAATTTTCCATGAAATGCAAAAATTTTTTGAAAAATTCAAGGTTCGTCCATCACTGTAAGGACAGCCCTCCCGGGCTGTCCGTAAAACGTCGGATAAAACACAAACGGTTTCGGGCGATTCGTGAATCGCCCCTGCGAAGTT
>JAGBGW010000041.1 GCA_017935825.1 Clostridia bacterium | reverse complement strand
GCGAGACGCGCTGTCCCTTCCATGTTTCCATTCGGGAGAACATGAAGAAGGCTACGGAAGTGTTTGGAGAGTAAGCAAACATTTGGTTTTATTCCACCGTTGCGGGCGGCTGATAGCCGCCCCTACATTTTTTGCAGCAACAAACAAAAAGAGGAAGCTTGCGCTTCCTCTTTTTTCGTTTTGATTAATACTTGCCGATCGGGGGCTGGACGTATTCGGGCAGGGGGCAGGTGTACTTGCCGCCGTTCTTCTTTGCAAGTTCTGCCTTTGCCTTTTCGATCAGCTCGGGCTGTTCCATGGTGCGCACGGTTGCAAGCGCCATGATCTCAGCAGCCTTGAGCATACCCTTCATGCCGATGTCGGAACCGGAGAAGGAGGTCATCTGCCAGGAGTGACCCACGTTGCCAAGGCACTCAGTTGCCACGTTGAACATGATGGTGGGCGTTGCATAGCCGATATCGCCAACGTCGGTGGAGCCGGACTCGTAGCCGTTGTCTCTGGGGTCGTACTTGAGGATCTTGGTGTGCAGGGGGTTCTTCAATGCTTCGCGCATCTCGTCTTCTTCCATGTACTCAAGAAGCTTTTCCTGAATGCCGGTCATGGAAGCGCGGTTGTAGGTGCGAAGAACTTCCTCTGCAAAGCGGAAGTCTTCCTCCGTCCAAGCAGGTGCGCCTGCTTCGTTCATGCACTCTTCAACAAGGGGTGCCAAGGTCCTGCTGGGCACATAGTCGGAGAATGCCATGGTGATTTCGTAATTCATCTTGGTGCCGGTCATCAGTGCCGCACCCTTTGCGATGTCAGCCAGACGGGTGAACAGTTCCTGCACCTGAGAAACGCGGGGTGCGCGAACCTCGTACTTGATTGCGGCATGTGCCTGTACCACGTTGGGGGCGGTGCCGCCTGCATCGGAGTATGCATAGTGGACACGTGCTTCGTCGATCATGTGCTCGCGAAGGTAGTTGGTACCCACATTCATCAATTCCACGGCATCCAGAGCACTTCTGCCCAGGTGGGGAGAGCTGCCTGCGTGGGATGCAAGACCGTCGAAGGTGAAGTTTGCGCCCATGATGGCAACGCTGCAGCGGGAGCCCACCTGATTCAGCGTGGAGGGATGCCAGGTATAGGCAAAGTCCACATTGTCAAGGTAGCCTGCGCGGGCGATGAACTGCTTGGAACCTGCGCCTTCTTCTGCAGGGCAGCCAAAGAAGATGACGGTACCGTCAAGATTTTCGCTGATGAAGTAATCCTTCAGTGCAACTGCTGCCGAGAAGCAGCCTGCACCCAAAAGATTATGACCGCAGCCGTGACCGGAGCCGCCGTCCACGATGGGTTCCTGCACTGCGCAGCCTGCCTTTTGGCTAAGGCCCCAAAGTGCATCGTACTCTGCCAGAAGGCCGACCACGGGTTTGCCTGTGCCGTTTTTGAAGGTTGCGGTAAATGCGGTGGGGATGCCTGCGATGCCTTCTTCGATTTCAAAGCCCTCTGCCTTCAGTGCTTCGATCAAAGCGGCGGCAGACTTGAATTCTTCAAAGGGAAGTTCTGCATATTCCCAGATCTCTCTTGCCAGGCGGACACTGGTTTCAGCGTTCTTTTCCACAAGTTCCTGAATTTTTGCAAAGTTTGCCATAACGAAATCTCCTTTTATGATCTATACGAACAAATTGTTACTCTTACAATACCATACTGAGGAATCGATTGGTAGAGGGATGTCGGGGGCTGGTGAAAATTTGGTCGGGCGAACCTTCTTCTGTGATGACGCCATCGCAGATGAACAGCACGCGGTCGGAAACTTCACGGGCAAAGCCCATCTCGTGGGTGACGATGAGGATGGTCATGCCGCTTCGGGTAAGCTCGGTGATGACGTTCAGAACTTCCTTTACCATCTCGGGGTCAAGGGCGGACGTGGGTTCGTCAAAGAGCATGACTTCAGGGTGCATGGCAAGTGCACGGACGATTGCCAAACGCTGTTTCTGACCACCGGAAAGTTTTCTGGGATACTCATTTGCCTTATCTTCCAGACCAACGCGGCGAAGAAGTGCCATGGCTTCTGCCTCAGCTTCTTCCTTGGGTACCTTCTTCTCCAAGATGGGTGCAAGGGTGATGTTTTCCAGCACCGTCATGTTGGGGAAGACGTTGAAGTTCTGGAACACCATACCGATCTTCTGGCGGTATTCACAGATATTGAGTTTCTTATCGGTGATGTCCTGATCGTTGAAGAAGACTTTGCCCTCGGTGGGCTCTTCCAACAGGTTCAGACAGCGAAGGAAGGTGGACTTGCCGCCGCCGGAGGGACCGATGATGGAGACGACCTCACCGCGGCGAATTTCGGTGGAGATGCCGCGCAGTACCTGCAGGTCACCAAAGTTTTTTACCAGATTTTCTGTGCGCAAGATGATATCAGTCACTGACGGTCAGCCTCCTTTCAAGCAGTCGAAGCAGTCTGGAAAGTACGAAGTTTACAACAAAGTAGATCACACCTGCGATGGTCAAGGACGGAAGCTGCAGGAACGTGGCGGCTGCAACGGTCTTGTAGCTTGTCATAAGTTCGCCCACGAAGAACACCGATGCAAGGGAGGTACCTTTGACGGTGGTGATGAACTCATTGCAAAGTGCAGGCAGGATGTTTTTGATGGCCTGGGGCATGATGACACGGGTCATGGTGTGGACTTTGGAAAGACCGATGGACTTTGCAGCTTCCCACTGGCCCTTGTCGACAGCGCCGATACCTGCGCGGATGATCTCGGAAATATAAGCGGATGCGTTGATCACAAGTGCGATCAGGATGCACTGGGTGTCAGTCCACTCAAAGGGGATCAGTTTAGGCAAACCGATCCAGACAAAGTACAACTGAAGAAGTACGGGCGTGCCGCGAAGAATTTCAATATACACATCGGTGATGGCCTTGAGAATTTTGCTTTTGCCCATGCGTCCCATGGCAACGATGATGCCAAGGACGGTACCGAAGATCACCGTCAGGGCAGAAAGCCACAGCGTGCCCCACAGACCTGACAGGAAAACCATATAATATTTTTCCAGCAGGCCGAAAATCTTGTCCATAAATGTTTCTCCTTAAATCATAACGATGGGGCGCCGTACAGCGCCCCACCTATTATTTCGGGTTGGTTTGCAGTGGATTATTCAATACCAAGGGTGACTGCGTATGCAGCGTACTCATCGTACCATTCCTGAATCTGGCCGGATTCGCTCAGGTCTGCGATGACGGCGTTGACCACTTCCATCAGTGCATCGGAGCCTTCCGGAGGTGCTGCTGCAACGGTGCCGTTCATGTTGGGGTCGATCTCAAAGCGGAAGTCCGGAATTGCAAGGCCGCCGTTTGCATCGGCGTAAAGCTGTGCGGATGCGGTTGCTACGATGCACACATCAGCTTTGCCTTCTGCAACTGCCAGATAGCCGTCGGTCATGGAGGAGACCAGTTTGAACGCGGCACATGCCTCTACATTGTCGTTATAAAGACCTTCCTGTACGGAACCGGACTGGGTAATGACAACTGCATCTGCAAGGGAAGCGATGTCGGTGTATTTGTCCACATCTTCTTCGCGAACCAGGAAGCCGTAACCAGTGTCGGAAGCCATGTAGACGTTGGAAAGTGCCATGGCCTCTGCACGGGCGGGAGAGTATGCCATTGCGGAAAGTGCCAGGTCGTACTTGCCATCGGCGATACCTGCCTGCACGGCGGTGAACTCAAGAGGTACGATGCGAAGCTCAACACCGATCTCATCGGCGATGGCCTGTGCAAGCATGATGTCCATACCTACATACTGTTCGTCACCGGTCTTGGAAGGATCGATGAACTCATAAGGTGCGAAGTAAGGTTCGGTGACCACTTCGATGTAGCCGCGTTCCTGGATGTCAGCCAGACGGTCATAGTCCTTGTTGCCGCCGCAAGCCATCATCGACAGCACCAGAGCCAGACAAAGTACAGCACAGATCAACTTCTTCATTTTCAGTACCTCAGTTTCGTTAAATTTGGTGTCACTCCTTTGGACAGTTCCTATCATACACCAAACAATTTAGTTCGTCAACACTTTAGCGTGATAAAATGCTAAATAATTAAAATATTTTTCTATTGTCAGTTTAACATTCCATAAAATGCATTTAAGCGGAGATTTGGGATGTTCTCCCCCATCTCCGCTTTGTGTTTTCTTTCAATCAGGCGCGATTTTTTGCGGCTTTTGCCTCGATGACCAGCATCACGGCGCAAAGTACGCACATCATGATGCACAGGATGAAGACGATCATGTTGGACACAAAGTAGGTGCCAAAAAGGTCATACAGAGAACCGTAGCCCGTGATCATCAGTGCAAACAGTGCAAGGGTGCCAAGGTTGATGGTGGCATAGGTCTTGTCAAAGCGATCGGGCGATACAAGGTAGCGCAGGACGATGGGGATGCCCACGGAGTTGATGGCAAACTGGGTACCCATTGCCACGGCGCCGATGAGGGCGACGATACGGGAGCATTCGCCCAGTCGGAAAAGGATCAGGCTGCCCACAATGCCCAGCACCGCGAAAATGGTGACGGAGCGGATGACGCCGATGCGGTCGGAGATGCTGCCCAAAATCAGCTTCGAGACGATATTTGCCACCATGCAGGCGGAGACCATATAGGCGCCGAATGCAGAATCCATGCCCTCGGACACTGCGTAGGGAGAAAGGTGGCTGTTGAACGCAACGGTCAAAAAGGAAATGCAGGCAAAGATCCATGCAAGGATAATGGCGGTCTTATGGGAAACACCCATGCTCTTTTGCACCTTTACGGAAGCGTGATCTGCATCATCGTTTTCGCAGAATGCGTGAAGACCGATCTCTGCAGGGGTTCTCTTGATGATGAAAAGACCGAAGAAGATGGAAAGCACTGCGATGATCAGACCTTCCACGATGTAAGCCGTGCGCCAGCCTGCGGTGGAGATGATGCGTTCAAAGATGACACTGAAGCATGCGCCGCCAACGCCGGTGAATGCAAACACAAGACCCGTTACGGTACCTACGGCGCTATGGAACCACTGACTTAAAAGAAGGTTTACCGTCAAGGTGGAGATCGCCGCCATGCCAACGCCTGCAATAAATGCTGCCACATAAAACGGAGCCACATTGTGATACAGTGCAAAGGAGCAATAGGCAGCTGCCGCGCCTGCACCAAAGACTGCAAGCAGAGGACCGATCTTGAACTTGCCAAGCAGGCGGACAAAGGTGGGACCCATCAGAGCGGTCATCAGGGAGATGATGGTGGTATAAAACGATACGGAGCTGACCCCCACGCCCAGATCATTGGCAACGGGCATGAAGAATACGCCTGCCGCATTGCTGGTCATGCCCATCTGGATGGCAAGAGAGCAGCAGGCAAGCACGATCAGCCAGGGGTAATACTGTTGTTTGGAGAGTTTTTTCATGGTTTTGGATTTCCTGTTATGTCAAATTTATCGGTTTCATAAAACATTGCGAACAGGTTTTATTCAACCACCTTTTGAGAAGAATTGCAAGAGGTTTGAGCATTTCTGTCGATATTGCGGGTCGCCGAGGGCATCGACCCCTACGAACCATTGTATTCTATCCCGGCAGGCGGGCGGCAGGTTGCCGCCCCTACGAAGCTTTGTTTGGACGACCATGCGTTTTTGCTTCAATCGATCGCACAACACGACGGGAGGGCACGGCGACCCTCCCCTACACGCATGCTATACATTTGTAGGGGACGGGTCTCCCGTCCCGTAAGTGCAATTGAGGAATCTCTAATTTTCATAAAAAAAGAGCGGTGCGAAACCGCTCTTCTTGCTTTTTGATCAGATTTTGCTGTGCAGGTATGCCATGTCCTCTTCAAAGACCTGCTGCCAGGTTTTGCCGTCT
>JAGBGW010000002.1 GCA_017935825.1 Clostridia bacterium | reverse complement strand
TCCTTGGGCCGTCTGGCTGCGGCAAGACGACGATCTTGCGCATCCTGATCGGTCTTTTGGAACCCACCGGTGGTGTGGTGATCAAAGATGGCGAAGATATTACTGATCTTCCGCCCGCAGCCCGCGGCATGGGCATTGTATTCCAGAACTATGCACTGTTTGAAAACATGACGGTGCTGCAGAATGTGGAATACGCATTGAAGATCCGAAAAGAGAATAAGAGTGTTGAGGCAAAGCGCCTTGTTCGTCAGCGTGCATTGGAAGTCATCGACCAGATGGGCTTGAGAGAACACGTAGACAAGCGTCCTGCGGAGCTTTCCGGCGGTCAGCAGCAGCGCGTGGCGATCGCGCGTACCATGGTGCTGAATCCTGACATCATTCTGTTTGATGAACCTATGTCCGCTTTGGATGTGGAGACCCGTCTTTCTTTGCGTGCGGAACTTAAACGTATCCAGCGGGAAATGGGCACAACCATGATTTATATCACCCATGACCAGGAAGAGGCTTTTGCAATGTCCGACCGCATTATGGTCATGCGTGAGGCAAATATTGTTCAGCTGGATACGCCTGAAAATATCATCGACCATCCTGCAGATGAATATGTGGAAACCTTTGTGCTGAAGAACCTTCGTATCAAGATCGATTCTTTGCTTAAATGCGTGAGGAACTGACGGATGCAGAATACGGCAAAAAAGAGAAGATTTGAATTCGGCAAAGCGGAAGTGACCAAACTTGCACTTGCGTTGGTATTCATCGCAATGGTCTTCCTCCCGCTGATCCGCATGTTCAGTTTTATGACTGCAGAAAGCATTCAGCGCGTGGTGACATCCGCCGGTTTTGGCGAGGCTGTGCTGCATTCTGTGGTGTCTGCACTTTTGGGCACGTTGATCACGGTGGTCATTGCATTTGCACTTGCCATGTGTATTGAACGCACTGATATCAAATACAAAGGCATTTTTGGTATTATCTTTGTGTTGCCCATGCTGATCCCCTCTATTTCCCACGGTATGGGTCTGGTTATTCTGCTGGGGAACAATGGCCTTCTTACCAAGCTTCTTGGTCTTACGGGTAATATTTACGGCCTTGGGGGTATTGTTGTAGGCTCGGTGCTGTATGCATTCCCCGTGGCATATTTGATGCTGGCAGATGTGCTGCATTATGAAGATGGTTCTGCTTACGAAGCAGCGCGTGTTTTGGGTATCCCGAAGTTTCGCCAGTTTACGGGTATCACATTGCCCTTTCTTCGTAAACCTTTGATCTCAGTAATTTTCTCTGTTTTTACTTTGATCATTACTGACTACGGTGTTCCGCTGATGGTGGGTGGAAAGTATACTACCATTGCTACTGTCATGTATCAGGAAGTCATCGGTCAGTTGGATTTTGGAAAAGGTGCGGTCTACGGTACAATTTTGTTGGTGCCTGCTGTCATTGCGTTTATTGTAGACTTGATGAATAAAGACCGCGGTAACTCCGGTTTTGTCACGAAACCCTGCGCCGCATCGAAAAACAAGGCAGTCAAAGCAGTTTCCTATGGATATTGCTCTCTTGTTTCCCTGCTGACGCTGTTACCGCTTGTGTCTTTTGTACTGCTTGCATTTACCACGGATTATCCCAATGATTTGAGCTTTTCGTTCAAAAATATGATGCAGGCGTTCGACCTTCATGCAGGTGAGTATTTCTTTAACTCTCTTTTGATTGCGCTTTGTACCGCTGTTGTGGGAACCGCCATTGCATTTATGACGGCATATCTTTCGGCACGTATGAAGTCCAAAACCTCCCGGTTCCTGCATCTGTCGTCCATGACCTCTGCAGCGATCCCTGGCATGGTACTTGGTCTTTCCTATGTGTTGGTGTTTAATAAGACCCCCATCTATGGAACCATCATTGTGCTGGTGCTGGTAAATGTGATCCATTTTATTGCATCGCCGTATCTGATGATCTACAATTCCCTGTCCAAGATCAATGAAAATCTGGAAGGGGTGGCACATGCTATGGGCATCAAGCGTGCATTGCTGATCCGCGATGTGTTGATTCCTCAGTGCAAGCTGACGCTGCTTGAAATGTTCTCCTACTTCTTTGTCAACTGTATGATGACCATTTCTGCAGTATCGTTCCTTGCCACCACGGCAAACAAGCCTGTATCGCTGATGATCAATCAGTTTGAAGCCCAGATGCAGCTGGAATGTGCAGCCGTGGTGTCTCTGATGATCCTTCTGAGCAACCTTTTGATGAAGGGGATTGCACATTATCTGAAAAACAAAAAGCAGCGCGGCTGATGATTAAAAGAATCGGATATATGCCGATTCTTTTAATTATTTCAAAAGGTTAGCTAAAACTAACAAAACCGCTTGTAACTTTTTTCAAAGGGGTCTATAATATATGTGGAAAAATTTGATTCCAAAATGAAACAAACCATAGAAAAGAGTGAAAAATATGACGAAAGTAGATGTTTTTTCCGGTTTCCTTGGCGCAGGCAAGACCACGCTGATCAAAAAGCTGATCGCAGAGGCCTACGCAGGTGAAAAACTTGTGCTGATCGAAAATGAATTTGGCGAAGTGGGCGTGGACGGCGGCTTCATGCAGGAAGCAGGCATCGAAGTTACCGAAATGAGCCAGGGCTGCATCTGCTGCTCTTTGGTTGGCGACTTTGCCGAGGCTTTGAAGCAGGTGCTTTCCACCTACGCACCCGACCGCATCCTCATCGAACCCTCGGGCGTGGGCAAACTTTCCGACGTTATCCGCGCTGTGCAGGGCATTGGTTCCGATGAAATTGTGCTGAACTCCTTCACCGCTGTTGTTGACGCCAAAAAGTGCAAGGTTTACATGAAGAACTTCGGCGAGTTCTACAACGATCAGGTGGAAAACGCCAGCTGCATCGTGCTTTCCCGCACCGCAGGCATGGATGAAAAGAAGCTTGCCGCATGCGTGGAACTGATCCGCCAGCATAACACCACTGCCACCATCGTCACCACCGACTGGGATGCAATCGGCGGCGCACAGATTCTGGAGGCCATGGAGCAGAAGAATACCCTTGCAGCCGAGCTGGAACGTCTGGCTCACGAGCATGAGCATCATCACCACCATCATCACGAGGATGGCGAGTGCTGCTGCGGCCATCACCATGATGAGGAGCATGAGCACCACCATCACGAGGATGGCGAGTGCTGCTGCGGTCACAACCATGATGAGGAACATGAGCACCATCATCACGAAGATGGCGAATGCACTTGCGGTCATCACCACGATGAGGAGCATGAGCACCACCATCACGAGGATGGCGAGTGCACCTGCGGTCATCATCATGACGAGCATGAGCATCATCACCATCACGAAGACGGCACCTGCTCCTGCGGTCATGATCATCATCATGACCACCACGATCACGATCATCACCATCATCATGCAGATGAGGTCTTCGTATCCTTCGGCGCAGAAACCGCACACAAGTATACCGAGCAGCAGATCAGCGACATCCTTGACCAGCTTTCTGATGCAGTTACCTACGGCATCGTCCTTCGCGCAAAGGGCATCGTGGCAGCTGAAGAAGGCGAGTGGATCCACTTTGACTACGTTCCCGGCGAAAAGGACATCCGCCGCGGCGCAGCACAGGTCACCGGCCGTCTGTGCGTGATCGGCTCCGCCCTTGTGGAAGACGAACTTCGTGAGGTGTTCTGCCTGTGAGAACGCAACAAACGGAAATCCCCGTCTATTTGTTCATCGGATTTTTAGATTCGGGCAAGACCAAGTTCATTCAGGAGACGCTGGAGGACGAGCGCTTCAATGCAGGGGAAAGGACCCTTCTTCTTCTCTGCGAAGAGGGCGAGGAAGAATACGATCCCACCGCATTTGCCTATCCAAACGTCTTTGTCCACACCATCGATTCCATCGAGGAGATCCTGCCCAAGAACCTTGAAGCGCTGCAGAAAAAGTACGATGCAGAGCGCATCGTGGTGGAATACAACGGCATGTGGATGGTGTCCGACTTCTTTATGGCACTGCCCGAAAACTGGGCGGTGTATCAGGCATTCATGTTTGCCGATGCCACCACCTTTGAAGTCTACAACGCCAACATGCGCCAGCTTGTCTTTGATAAGCTTTCCAACTGCGAATTTGTGGTGTTCAACCGCTACGACGATTCCGTGGATCAGATGGCATTGCATAAGATCGTGCGCGGCGTGTCCCGCGGTCTTCAGATCGCCTACGAGCGTGAGGACGGCACCGTGGAATACGACGAGATCGAAGATCCGCTGCCCTACGATATCAATGCACCCATCATCAAGATCGAGGATGAGGACTTTGCACTGTTCTATCGCGACATGACCGAGGAGCAGGAAAAGTACGCCGGCAAGGTGGTGGAATTCCGCGGTGTGTGCGCACGCAACGACCGCATGAAGAAAGGCACTTTTGCCATCGGTCGTCACGTGATGACCTGCTGTGTGGACGATATCCGCTACTGCGCCATCGTCGCCATGTGG
>JAGBGW010000040.1 GCA_017935825.1 Clostridia bacterium | reverse complement strand
GTTGCCATCAGCACGCCGATGAGAACGAGGAAGCCGCCGCATACAAGATTGACCACGCGGTAGTGCCGCTTGATCCAGTTAAATGCACCGCGCAGCTGGTCAAGCAGCAGAGCGCTCAAAAGAAACGGTACACCAAGCCCCAAGGAATAGCAAAGCAGCATCAGCACACCGGTAAGCACCTCGCCCTGCTGGGATGCCATCATCAAAGCCGAGCCCAAAAACGCACCCACGCAAGGGGTCCAGCTGACGGAAAACACGATGCCGAATACCATGGAGGAGAAAAAGCCCAGGTCCTTCACATCGGTCTGGCGACCGCCTGAAAAAAGATTGATGCGGATCAGCCCCATGTGATGCAGACCGAAGAAGATGACGATCAGACCGCAGACGATGTTCAGTGCCGTCTGGTAACGGGTAAGGAAGCTGCCAAGGGTCCCTGCAAGTGCACCCATTGCGGTAAAAAGCAGCGTAAAGCCCAGTACGAAACCGCAGGCACAAAGCATGGTTTTCTTTCCCGAGCGTTCCCCGCCGCCTGCAAAATAAGAGATATAAATCGGCAGCATGGGCAAAAGGCAGGGCGACACAAAGGTGATAACGCCCTCCAGAGCCAAGATGAGATATTGCATGTTAAAAACCTCCCATAATATAATGAAACAAAAGCTGAAAGGGGATGAATATTTTGACCGAGCTGCAAAAAGCGCTGTACAAGCTGCAGGATCTGCCCTATCGAAAGTTCACTGCAAAGCTGATCCCGAATATTGAAAAAGAATCCATCATCGGCATCCGCACACCTGCGCTTCGCGCCTTTGCAAAGGAGTTTGCAAAATCGCCTGAGGCAGAAGAATTTCTGCACACACTTCCCCACACATATTACGAGGAAAACAACCTGCACGCATTCCTCATCCAACAGATGAAGGATGCATCGCAAGCCTTGGCTGCCACCCGAGACTTTCTGCCTTACATCGACAACTGGGCGACCTGCGACGGCCTTCGCCCCAAATGCTTTGCAAAAGAGCCAACCATACTTTTACCTGCCATCGCACGTTGGCTAAAAAGCGATAAACCCTACACCATCCGCTTTGCGGTCAACATGCTGATGGTGCATTTTCTGGGCGAGCATTTTGATCCTGCCCATATGGAACTTCTTTCAACGATTCGCCACGATGACTACTATGTGAAGATGGTCATCGCCTGGTATTTTGCAGAAGCTTTGGCAAAGCAGTACGATGCGGCCATTGTGATTTTACAAAGAAATTCCCTTGACCCATGGACCCACAACAAAGCCATCCAAAAGGCCATTGAAAGCAGAAAGATCTCCGATGAAACAAAGGCTTACCTTCGCACATTAAAAGGTTAATTTCACATCCTTAAAGGTGGGAATAAACATGTCGGCTGTTTCGATCAGCTCGTCGCGGAAAAGCAGCCCTGAATCATCTGCCACACCGACGGTGTAAAGACCTGCTTTTTTCGCCGTCTGCACCGCGCCGATGTTGTCATCGAAAAACACCGCATCTTCGATATCCGCGCCGATGCGCTGTAATGCCTGATGATAGATTTCCGTCTCCGCCTTGGTCAAACAGAAGTCATCACAGCTAAACAGATGGTCAAACCAATCAAACACGCCCAAACGCTGCAAGCACACGTCCAGCATATGGTGCGGACTTGCGGTAAGCACGTTTAACGACACGCCCTGTTTGCGCAGAAAATCCAGATATTCATACACGCCCTCTTTGAGTGGAATCTCGTCACGATATTTCGGGATCGCATTTTCATCCATACGGCGGAAAATTTCTTCCTCCGAAAGTGTCACACCCAAAATTTCACGCATATATTTTGCGGTACCTGCATCTCCCAAGGGGGTAAAGATGCTGACGATGTTGTCAGGATAATCCACACCTTCGGAATCCAGAATGTCCAGCATCTTCTGCGCCCAGAAGGGCATGGAATCCACCAGCGTACCGTCAAAATCAAAAATATAAACCTTTTTCATGGTTGACCTCGATATTCGGTGATATCGTGATTATACGATAAAAGCACGGCAGGAGAAATCCCCCATCGTGCTTTTTTATTTGAATTTATTATATCAGCCACTGGGCAAGATACACTTCGCCGCCGTTTACAAAAATTTCCACGGAAGTTTCATCGTAGAGAATGTCCACATCGCAGATTTCGTCCACGCCCTTTTGCGCAAGGTCGAAACAAATGCAGCTTCCGTCCTTGCGTGTGACGGTAACGACCAATCCTTCCCGTGAAACATATTCGCTGGTTTTGGTAAGCAGATGCCGCGCTTCTTCCACAGGATAGAAATGAAGCTTATCATCCTTCATCGTTACCTCGCAGGGAATGGTGAATGCGCCTGCCGCAAGGTCCTCTTTTGCAGGTTTTCTTCCCCAGTGGTAATGCCAGCCGATGACGATGCGGCGCCCGTCGGGCATCAGGAACGTCTGCGGTGCGTAATAGTCCTCACCACCGATGGGATGCACGGTTTTCTCAATGGCAAAGTTCTCACCGTCAAAATCACCGATCATCAGCACCGTGGATTCCACAGTCTTTTTCATGGCGGAGAACATCAGCACCCACTTATTCTCCACTTGAAACAGGTCGGGACACTCCGGTGTACCGCCGTGTGATGTGGTTTCAAACAGCGTGGACGTATACGTCCAATGGATCAGATCGTCGGAGGAAAAAAGCAAAATCTTCCCCACGCCATCCGCTTCTGTGCCGCAAACCATGCGGTAGGTTTCCCCATAGGCAAAGACCTTGGGATCTCGGAAATTCAGATTCCTGCCCACAGGGGAGTCTGCAATGACGGGATTGCCTGCATATTTTTCAAATGTCTCACCGTCGCCGATGGCAAGGCACTGGGTCTGCCTTGTTCCTGCACTGTCGCCGGTATAAAACAGGTACATCTTGCCGTCGTGCTCGATACCCGAGCCCGACCAGCATCCGCGAAGGCAATCGTAGGGTTCACCGGGACACAGCGCAATGGGCAGATGTTCCCAGTGGATAAAGTCCTCCGTCACCGCGTGTCCCCAATGCATGGGACCCCAGATGGTGTCATCGGGGTAATGCTGGTAAAACGCGTGTACCTTACCTTTGTAGTACATCAAGCCGTTGGGGTCGTTCATCCAGCCTTTGGGCGGTGTAAAATGATAATTGAATTTCTGCATACTGTCCGACCTCATTTCTTTAAAAATGCCAAAACCCGTTGGTTAAAATCCCCGGCCTCATCGTAGACGCCATGGGAATAGTCTTCATACAAATACAGCTCGCAGGAAAGGATCTGCGCAATTTTTTCCGATGCTTCACCCGTCAGCACCAAATCATTTTTTGCTCCGATAACAAACGTGGGACAGGAGATTTTGGAAAGTTCCGCAGAACCATCAAATGCAAGGCACGCCTTGGCAAGCGTTACAAACCGCGGCACGTCACTGCATTTGGAAAGCCCTGCCACGATGGGGATCATAGCCCCATACCGTTTGAGATATGCCTTGCTGTACATCTTTTCAAACGTCAGGCAGTTAAACGTCTTCCAATCGTCTTTTTGTGCAAGGTCGATCCAAGTTCCCACCACATCTTCCATAGTGGGATTGGGTTCGCAAGCCGTGACACAAAGCACCAGTTTTTCCACAAAATCAGGATAACGAATGGCAAGTGCCTGCGCCACCATGCCGCCCTGGGACACCCCCATGATGGAAGCTGAGTTGATGCCCAGCTTTTGCATTGCAGTGGCAGTGTCATCCGCAATATCCCAAATGTTGTAACCATCGAGCACCACACGCTTTTTGTCGAAAACATACACAGTATAGTCTTTTGAAAACACGCGGTACATCGCCGCCAGCATCAAAGCCGTGCCCTTTACCGAGCGAATGGAAAGCCCGGGCAGCAGCACTAGATTCTTCTTTCCGTGACCAAATACCGCATAATCGATAACCGTATCACCCACGGCAATTGTTTTATTCTGAGGAAAATACGCCATACCCTTCCCCTTTTCTCGTTTCATCTGCTTTTATCTTACCATATCCATGCAAATTGAAAAAGCGCGGATCGTCCGCGCTTATCGTTATTTATTTTGGCAATAGATTTCGATCGCCTTCAGTGCAAATGCACCCGTGCCTTTGCCGCCCACAGCATCGATATTTTCTGTGAAGCTGCCGCCGCCTGCGTACATTTTGCCAAGTCCCAGCAGAATTTTATCGGTACAATTGTAAAAGTTTGCAGTGAAAAACGCCTGCAAATCTTTCACCCATGCCTGCACCTGCTCACTTTCCGCAGGCAAGTCCCGCATGGAACCAAGCTGTTCAAACATGTCCATGACCTGATCTTCCAACGCCCGGTCTTCTGTCTCACTTCTGTTTCTGGATTTCTCCTCAAACTCGCGATAAGCCTCAGTATTGCCCCACTGCAGTTTCGCCTGTGCACTGTACTCATCGATTTTGTCCCGTTCAAACCCTTCAAAATTCATCGTCTTCACCCCAATCATCTCCATTCCCTTTGCAATCAGAATGCGATTTTCCAGTTTCAGTCGTTTTTCTTCCATGGCTTCGATCTGCTTTCGAAGCAGAGCATTGCGGCTTTCATCGTCTGCATCCAGAATTTCCGCAATCTGCTTTAGCGAAAACCCTATTTCCTGATACAAACCGATCCAGCGAAGCCGCTCCACCGCCGCATCATCATAATAGCGATAGCCCGATTCCGCAACTTCAGTGGGTTTCAAAAGTCCAATGCGGTCGTAATAATGCAGCGTTCGCACCGAAACATGCGTCAGCGCCGACACTTCCTTCACCGTTTTCATCCGATCACCTCCATGACACCATCCTAAGCCATGACGCTGGTGGAGGGTCAAGTGTCAATTGCATTCTTTTTCAAAAGTTTTTTGCCCATATAGCTGGCATTTGCTTCAATAAAAAAGGCATCATAGTCCACACCGCTTGCGCGTAGTTTTTTGAAATACGGCAGATTACACCAGATAAAAGACGGCACACCGATCAAAATCAGATATAACGGCCCTAAAACCAATGATTGAATGGTATGTCCGAATTCATGCTGCAGAATGTGTTCGTATCGTTCCCCGTCAAGATGTTCCGCCACAAAGAGAAACGGGCCAAGGGAAAGGCTTGTCTGCTTATTCCAACGGGTTACAATAGCCCCACGATAAATGAAATGTGTTCTGTTTTTTTGACTCAAATAAATACAAAATCCCAATGCAGTCTGCAATAACCCCCACGATAGTTGAACACACCAGTATAAAATCTTCTTCATACGCCAATCCTCAAAACATTTAATGGCTTCATTATACTATATTTTACACAAAAAACGTCGCCTTGAAATCCAAGACGACGTTTCTGCTTATCGCTCAAATTGATCGTAGAGATTGAATTTTCCCAGCATGAACATAGCAACACAGGCACAGACACAGATCACAGCATCTTCACCCGAAGAGATTTTTTGCGGAAGTCCATCTGCAGCGTAGTTGACGTAGGAATCCACAAGAGCCGTGAACTTCGCTGCCTTCTTAAAATCTGCATCGACCTGCAGAATGGAAAGCGTGTTTTCCGCCCAATCGGAGATACCATTGTTGGCATCGACCTGGGCAAACAATTCCTCTACAGAATAGATTTTGCCTTCTTCCTCGTTCTTTTTGACGATCATACCAGCATAAAGCGTGTACATCAGCGCGACACGAATGGCAGGTGTATCAAACTTGGCACCATTGTTCCAGCCATATTCC
>JAGBGW010000329.1 GCA_017935825.1 Clostridia bacterium | reverse complement strand
GCGCATCATGGCGTTGAGCTCACCGCCGCTCTTTTTACAGATCATGTCCAGCACGGGCAGGAAGCACCAAAGGTTTGCAAAGATCATGCGGTAGACGAAGGTGGAACGGCGACCCAGCGTGTCAAACATCTGGGCGATGGGGAAGGTGAGCTGACGGCGGAAGGGATGATTTTCCACATCACAGACCACTTTGGAAAGACGACCGATTGCCGTATGGATGGGCGGTGCGGATGCGTGACCGCCTGCGCCCACAAGGCGGAATTCCGCGTTGAGCATGCCCTTTTCGCCGATGCCGATGACGGCGCAGCGCTCTTTCACACCGGGGAATACGTTTTCCACCACCGCGCCGCCTTCGTCAATGACAAGGGAGGGGGTGATGCCCTGCTCTTCAAACCAATCCACCATGCGCGGTGCGGCAATGCCTGCCACTTCCTCGTCGCCTGCAAAGCAGAAGTACAGGTCCTGCTGGGGGACAAAGCCTTCGCCAAGCAGCGTTTCGATGGCTTCCAGCGTTGCACAAAGGGTGCCCTTGGTATCCAAGGTTCCGCGGCCCCACATCACGCCGTCTTCGATGATGCCGTCAAATGCAGACTTTTCCCAAAGCTCCTCATTGACGGGCACCACGTCGTAGTGTGCCATAAAGATACAGGGTGCGTCGCTTGCTTTGCCCTTTACATGGAACATCATGCCGCTTTCGATCTGGCGGTACTCGGATGCTTCCACAAGACGAGGATAAAGGGACTTTACAAGCGCACGGAAACGCTCAAATTCGCCCTCGTCCATCTTGTCCTTGTCGTAATAGGACACGGTCTTGCACTGAACCATCTTTTGCAGATGCTCCGCTGCAAGATTTCCGTCGATGGGCGTGGGGGAAGCGTCAACTTCCTTTTGTTCCTTGGGCTTGAACATGATCGTGCGGACGATGATCACTGCCAAAAATGCAGCGATGACCGCGGGAATGATCCACCACATAGAAAAAAACCTCCTTGAAATTGGAACGAATTGTGTTATTTCCTATTATATCACGTTTTATTTTGAATACAATGTGGCAGGGCAGAAACGTCTGATGCGAATCTCGCGTTTCAGGGCGGCATAAATGCCGCCCCTACGAAGTTTGGTACCTTGTAGGGGACGGCGTCTCGACGTCCCTGCGTGCAGAACGTTGGACAGAACAAAAACCGTATGGTTGTCCCACACCATCGTAGGGGGCGGATTCCATATCCGCCCATAAACGCGGGAATGCACCTTTCCCAAAATTCTTTATACAAAATGAATAAATTTATGAAAACCTATTGACTTTAGTTCGATAAAGAGATAAAATACTAAACAGAACGAGGTTCCAATTCAAATTCATTTCACTTTGGAAGGAGAACAACTTACATGAAACGCACGTTTACTATCCTGATGGCAGTACTTCTGATGGCTTCCCTGCTTCTTACCGGCTGCGGCAAGAAGAATGCTGATGATTACGAGTACATCACCGACAAGGGTACCCTGACCATCGGCATCACCATCTACGAACCCATGAACTACTATGACGAAAACGGCGACCTGATCGGCTTTGACACCGAGTTTGCTGAGGCTGTCTGCGCAGAGCTTGGCGTAGAGCCCGAGTTCATCGAGATCAACTGGGACACCAAGGAGATCGAGCTGGAAGCAAAGGACATCGACTGCATCTGGAACGGTCTGACCGTCACCGAAGAGCGCAAAGAGAACATGCTGTTTTCCGACTCCTACATCAAGAACATGCAGGTCATCGTTATCAACAAGGCAAATGCTGATGTCTACACCGACACCGCTTCCCTTGCAGGTGCAACTCTCGTAGCAGAAGTAAGCTCCGCAGGTGAAACCGCAATCGCAGACGACGAAAACCTTTCCCAGGCTGAATACATTGCAATGCCCAAGCAGACTGACGCACTGCTGGAAGTCCTGTCCGGCACCGCAGATGCAGCAGTGCTTGACTACACCCTTGCTAAGGCAATGGTTGGCGAAGGCACCGACTATGAAGATCTGATGATCATCCCCAACGCAGAGCTGGCAGTTGAAGAATATGCGATCGGTCTTCGTCTTGACAGCACCATGGCAGGTCCCATCAACGAGGCAATCGCAAAGCTGGCAGAAGACGGCACCCTTGCAGCAATCGCTGAAAAGTACGGCCTTTCCGATTCTCTGATCTTCAATCAGTAATCGCACCGAACGTTATTTGAAATAACACATGGGGCGGGAACAACATCCCGCCCCGTTATCTTGTTTACTACGATCAATTTATGCGAGGAATGCAATGTCACTTTTTCTTTCCGTAACAGGCAGACTGCTGGAGGGCTTCGGACTGACCTGCTGGATCTTTCTGATCACGCTGGTGTGCTCCATCCCTCTGGGTCTGATTATCACCTTCGGCTCCATGAGCAAGTTCAAACCCCTGCGCTGGCTGATGCGAACCTTTGTGTGGATCATTCGCGGCACACCGCTTCTTTTGCAGGTCATCATCGTCTTCTATGGCCCCGGTCTTATGTTCGGCATGAACGGCGTGGGTCGTATGCCTGCAGTGCTGGTGGCTTTCATTATCAACTATTCGGCCTATTTCTCTGAAATTTTTCGCGGCGGCATCGAATCCATCCCCAAGGGTCAGTATGAGGCAGGTCAGGTGCTTGGTATGACCAAGCGGCAGATCTTCTTTAAGGTGGTCCTTTTGCAGGTGGTAAAGCGCATCGTCACCCCCATGGGCAACGAGATCATCACGCTGGTCAAGGACACCTCCCTTGCGCGCATCATCGCCGTCAAGGAGATCATCATGGTCGCCCAGGAGTACATCTCCGCCAAGGCACTGATCTGGCCGCTGTTTTATTCGGGCGCATTCTACCTTGTCTTCTGCGGCGTGCTGACGATCCTGCTGAACTTCGCCGAGCGCAAGCTTTCTTATTTTAAGGTGTAAGCTATGAAAATGTTGGAAGTGAAAAATTTAAAGAAATCCTTCGGCGCGGTGGACGTGCTGCGCGGTGTGGATTTTTCGTTGGAAAAAGGCGAAGTGCTTGCCATCATCGGACCTTCCGGCGGCGGCAAAACCACCCTGCTTCGCTGCCTGAACTTTCTTGAAACACCCGATGAAGGTGAAATTTGGGTGGGCGGACAGAAAATTTTCGATGCAGCGGAGCATTCCGATTTAAGCGAAGCGGAGATTCGCGCAAACCGCCTGCGCTTTGGTCTGGTGTTCCAGCAGTTTAATCTGTTCCCCCAGTACACCGCCAAGCAGAACATCACCCTTGCCATGCAGCTGCAGGCAAAGGAGCGCCCCGATTACAAGGCAGATCGCCGCGTGATTTTGGAAGAGATCGATCAGCAGGCAAATGCACTGCTTTCCCGCGTAGGTCTGCTGGAAAAGGCGGATAACTACCCCCATATGCTCTCGGGCGGTCAGCAGCAGCGCGTGGCAATCGCAAGAGCGCTGGCACTTGACCCCGAGCTGACGGGCGAGGTCTTGAAGGTCATTCGAGGACTTAAATCCTCCGACTCCACCATGATCGTCGTCACCCACGAAATCCAGTTCGCACGGCATGTGGCAGATAAGGTCATGTTCATCGACGAGGGTGTTATCGCAGAATACGGTCCCTCTGCAGAAGTGATCGAAAACCCCAAAAACGAGCGCACCCGCGCATTCCTCAATAAGTTTGAAAAGTGACAAAAAAGGAGCGACACCCACGTGCCGCTTCTTTTTTGTCATCCTGAGCGAAGTCGAAGGATCTCTAATTTTTCAGCAGTGTCACCATCAAAAGCAGGCATATCCACATAAACCATGATTTACATCTATCGCCACCGTACGGGCGGCTATCAGCCGCCCGCGAACGTATGATAAACGATGAACGTTTGCGGGCGTGCAATGCACGCCCCTACAGTGTTAGATATAAATCCACCGCCATCGTCATGTGTTTGGTGGACAAATGTTTCTATGGTATAATATCCCCATGGGAGGTGATACATTTTGAACGGCTGTAATCTTTGTCCCCGTGCCTGCGGTGCGGACCGTGAACATGGCGGGATCGGCATCTGCGGCGTGGGACGTAAACTTTATATCGCCCGTGCGGCGCTACATCTTTGGGAGGAACCCTGTATCTCCGTGGGTGCAGGCTCGGGTACCGTGTTTTTCAGCGGCTGTGCCTTGAAATGTGTCTTCTGCCAAAATCGTGAGATATCCCGTGCGCAGGCAGGTCTTCCCATCACCGACGACCGCCTTTATGATATCTTCTTTGAATTAAAAGCGCAGGGCGCCGCCAACATCAACCTTGTCACCGCCACCCAGTACGCCGACCGCGTTGCGAAGGTTTTGCGCCGTGCAAAGCGTGACGGGCTCGAACTTCCCATCGTCTACAACTGCGGTGGGTATGAATCCGTGGAAACGCTCCGCCTGTTGGAAGGTCTGGTGGACGTCTACCTGCCCGATTTCAAGTACTTAAGCCCCGACCTTGCCAAACGCTATTCCCATGCAGAAGATTATCCCACCGTCGCCAAACGTGCCATCGCAGAGATGGTGCGCCAAAAGCCCTTCCCTTGCTTCGATGGGGAAAAGATGGTGGCAGGCGTACTGGTGCGCCACCTTGTGCTGCCAAACTGTGTGGAAGATTCCATCGCCATCCTCGACTACCTCTATGGGGAATACGGCGACGACATCTACATCAGTATCATGAGCCAGTACACGCCACCCAAAGGCATGACGGGCGACCTTGCACGGAAATTGACGCAAGAAGAATACGACCTCGTCCTTGCCCATGCAAAGAAGCTTGGCATCACCAACGGCTTCACCCAGTCGGGGGAGTCCGCCATGGAAAGCTTCATCCCGCCCTTTGACACCACAGGCGTATTGTCCCGATGAACGCATGATAACCATCCAACGCCATCGTAGGGGGCGATGCCCACATCGACCCGCCTGCTGTGATAAAGATCCGGCGATTTTGGGCGCTTCGTGAAGCGCCCCTACAGGGTTTGAACGCAACCAAACCGAAGCAACGAATCTTGCGCAATATTTCTATCTGCATTACAATATTTCTATCAAACCTGAGTGGAGACCGTGATGAACATCAACACGCATTTATACGATCTGCCTGTGCTGGATGCAGGCGACTATATCCTGCGCGCCATCGAAACAAGCGATGCGCCCGATATCTACGACTATGCAAGACGTGAAATCGTCACGCGCTACATGCTTTGGGAAGCTCATAAAAGCGTGGAAGATGCGCTGAAATTCATTCGCTTTACGGCAGAACTGAACATCGATAAAAAGAATATGGACTGGTGCATCGTGGAAAAAAGCACCAACCGCGTCATCGGCGCCATCGGCGCCATCGTCAGAAGTCCGAAAGGCGAGGTGATGGAACTTGGCTACGTGCTGCATCCCGACTTTTGGGGACAGGGCATCATGCCCCGTGCCGCCCGCGCCGTGCGTGATTTTATCTTCCAAAACACCACCTGCATTCGCCTTGAAAGCCGCCATTTTGCGGAAAATACCGCCTCGGGCCGTGTGATGCAGAAGATCGGCATGACGTACGAAGGTC
>JAGBGW010000328.1 GCA_017935825.1 Clostridia bacterium | reverse complement strand
TCTATCCGGCTGAGCTAAGGACTCACATCGAACAGAGATTATAATACACGTATTCGGGGGAAATGTCAAGCGTATTTTTGGAAAAAGTTAAATTTTTGAAGCGATTATCCTTATTCGCCGAAACGCTCCAGTGCTTCGCGGGCAAGTTTCAATCCTGCGCTGGTGCCGATCCTTGTGGCACCCAGCTCCAGCATGGCAAGAAGGTCGTCAAGATTTCGCACACCGCCTGCGGCTTTGACCTGCTTTTTGTCGCCCACCACCTGTTTCATCAGTGCCACGTCCTCACGCGTGGCGCCGCCGCCTGCAAATCCTGTGGAGGTTTTGACAAAATCCACGCCCGTTTCCAGCGCGATTTCACAGGCAAGTGCGATCTGCTCTTTGGTCAGCAGGCAGTTTTCAAAAATCACCTTGGTGATACAGTCGGGGTTGACCGCCTTGGCGGCGCGATCCACCTGATCGATATCCTCGCGTACCACATCACGCTGGCCTGCGATCAGACGACCAATGGGCAGCACCATATCAATTTCCATCGCACCCTGTTCCACAGCAAGTGCGGCTTCGGATGCTTTGATTTTCGTATCATTTGCACCGTGGGGAAAGCCCACCACGGCGGCGATTTTAATGCCCGTGCCTGCCATGCATTCTGCGGCAAGGGGCACATAGCCCGGCTGTACGCAGACACTGGCAAAGGGGAACATCTTCGCATCTTCACAAAATGCGATCAGCTGCGCAGGGGTTGCATCGGGTTTGAGCAAGGTCTGGTCGATATAACCTGCAATTTGCTTGGATGTATACATGGTTTTCACTCCGTCCGTGTTTGTTGCCTTTATTATACGGGCGATGTGCTCATTGCGCAAGGATCAACAAAGAGAATTCCACATTCATCAATCGGATGGAGCCGTCCGCATTCTTTTCGTAGTCTATTTCATGCACCACCACGCGCAGCGGTGCGCCGTCCAGATCGAAAACATTCCAGTTTCCCTCGCCGCGGTTGTATTTTTCCACTGCCTGCACAAGTCCGCTTCGCATGGGATAAAGCTGCTTTTCCTCCCCATCGGTAACCACCAGCATAAACCCATCGTCACAGCCGATATGCCCCACGCCTTCCACATAGCCCACATCGATATAGGCTCTGTCTTCATATTGGTACAGGTCGCAGATCATATACTGTGTGCCCGAGGTGTCCAGCATGGCGGAATCCGCCACGCACCAGCCGTAGTCCACATATTCCTGCTGCGGAATGTTGGTAAAGCCGTAGCTTTGCAGGAAATTGTCCCGCACCACGGTCTTGCCGTCCTCCGTTTGCAGGACGATGTCCGTCTCGCTTAAAAGGTAATCGGTGGCGGAAAGGATCACGCGTTTTTGTTCCTGCGTTGCTTCTGTGTTGGGAGAAATGCTCTCGTGCTGTCCCATGTGGGCTTGGGACAAAGCACGGTCAAGGCGCATCAGCTGCGTCGTTTTGGAAAGAGAAAAGATGTTTCCCACAGGCAGCAGCAGTGCGGCGCAAAGAAGAAGCGATGCAAAGATGGGTAGGGCTTTGGCATGAAAGGCTTCTTTCTTCCAAAGCATCCAAAAAAGCACACCTGCCATCCAAAGCCCGAAGAGCACAAGCAGGGCGCGCATGGGGGTAAGACCATATTCGGCGATGCGCATGCCTGCACAGATGAAAAGCATCAAAAGCGGAAGCATCCAGAAGATGGGAAAGATGCGGCAAAAGCCCTTTGCCGTGCGGTCGCTTTCCTCACCGCCGCAGAAAAACACGATGAACACCGCGCCCACGCAGCTGCCGAAGATGACGTATGGGGAAACTTCATTGCTGGGCCAGACACCCGTGACGAGGATCTTGCCAAGGGAGAGGTAAAACACCGTGCCCAGTGCCGCCAAAATGGGCAAAAGACCGTAGGTGACGAAGCCGCGGACGATGCGCTCGTAGGGCAGGTAGTCTTTCTTTGGCACCAGCGCACCTGCCATCAAAAGGGGCAGTACGATGCCATAGAGAATGGAGGCGATGTTGGGGACGATGCCAAGTTCCATATCGGAAAACATCGTACCGATGGCAAATACCAGGATCAGCACACCGATGAAGATGATGGTGACGCCGCTGAACGCCGCCATGGATTTTGCCGCCGCATCCACCAAAAAGCGGGAGAAATTTCGCCCGTCGCCGCAGGGAAGGATGCTCAGAAAGAGGAAGTAGAGCAGCAAAATCAGCAATACACGAAACAAATCAAACTGATGGAAGATATGCCCTTCCTGCAGTTTTGCAAGGAAGAACCAGCCAACCGTCACAAAAAGCGTGGCGCCATGCAGGATGATCGTCCACGATTTTTTCTTCATACGAAGGGACAGTGCACTTGCAAAAAAGGAAAATGCCAGTGCCACCCAAAGGCACTGAAACCAGGGCGATGCGGAAAAAAGCGCATCGATGCCTGCCGCAGGGTCGAGGAATACGTTCATCCCGATGGCGGACATGGTGATCACAAGGCACACCGCAAGCGGCGCGGCATACACGCGCGCACCTTCGCCCAATGCGCGGACAAGGGACTGCCATTTGAATTTAACACGCGATACGGTTGATTCTTCGTTCATCGTACATACCTCCGTATGTAAATTTCGGATCGATCTCACCGTCATTATAGCAAAATATATCGATACGTCAATATATTTTTATTGAATTACGATAAATTAATTCCTTTTTAAAACAATCCAATGAAAAAAGCATAAGAAAAAAAGCAGAGCGGAAAATGCTCTGCCTTGTATTGTTTTATGATGTTATTCTGCTTTGGGCATCGGGGTACGCACCGTTACGATGAAAAATGCGATGCCGATAAGGAACATGATGGCAAGAACGCCGACGGCAAGATTGATATTGCCGGTTGCCTGCGAGACCACACCTACGGCGGTGGTACCGATGAAGGATGCACCCTTGCCGCAGATATCCATCAGACCGAAGTACTCGCCCGCCTGATTTTGCGGGATGATGCGGGAAAAGTAGGAGCGGGACAGCGCCTGAATGCCGCCCTGGAACATGCCCACCATGCAGGCAAGCATCCAGAACTGCAGCTGGGTGTGCAGGAAGATGGCAAACACGGCGATGCCAAAGTATGCCGCGATGCATACGAAGATCAGCTTCTCTGTATCATAGCGCTTGGCAAGGCGGCCAAAGAGGATGGCAAAGGGGAATGCCACAATCTGGGTGACCAGCAGTGCCAGAAGAAGGCCTGTGGAATCAAGACCCAGTGCGGAGCCGTAGGCCGTCGCCATATCGATGATGGTATAGACACCGTCGATGTAGAAGAAGAATGCAAGCAGGAACAGGAAGGCTTTCTTATTCTGCTTCATGTGGGAAAGGGTCCTGCCGATGCGGCGGAAGCTTTCAAGGAACGCGCGGTTCTCTTTTTCCACATAGTATTTCTGCTTATAGTGCTTGGCAAGGGGCAGCGACAGTGCCACCCACCAGATGGCCATGATGATGAAGCTTGCCATCATTGCCTGTTCCATGGTGATGCCGATGGAATCGCACAGCAGTACAAGCACAAGGCAGACCGCAAAGGGAATGCAGCTGCCGATATAACCCCATGCATAACCGTGGGAAGATACCATATCACTGCGCTCGGGCGTGGTGACGTCGCCCAGCATTGCATCGTAGAACACAAGGCTTGCACTGTAGCCCACCTTTGCGATGACGAAAATCACAAGGAAGATCAGCCACTGCTTTGCCCAACCCATGGCGATGCAGCCGATGGCACCCAAAAAGATGCTGGCAAGGAAAATAGGCTTTTTGTAACCCTTGGTGTCGGCAAGTGCGCCGAAGATGGGACCGATGAATGCCACGATCAGCGTGCAGACACTTGCGGCGTAGCCCCAGTAGGCAAGGTAATCCGCGCTGGAGATGCCGTCCAGCTCTGCCAGATAATTGAAATAGATCGGCAGGATGGTGGCAATCAAAAGCGTGAAGGCGGAGTTACCCACGTCGTAGAGGATCCAGAATTTTTCCAGCTTTGTCAGTTTCATGGGGTTCTCATTTCTGTATTATTTTTTTGCGCAGCAAACCTTACTTTGCAAGTTTTTCGCGCAGATGCTTGGAGAGCATCGCAAGGGAAGCCGCCATGTTCTCGTTCTGCAGCAGGATATCATCAGGCACACGCAGGTATGCAGGTGCAAAGTTCCAGATGCCCAGCACGCCGCCTTCCACAAGCAGGTCGCAGGCAGATTGTGCATGCTCCACAGGCACGGTGATAATGCCGATGTTGATATCGTGTTCCTCACAGAACATGGTCAGCTGATCCAGCGGATAGACGGTCGCATTGCCCACGGTGGTGCCGATGAGCTTCTCATCCACGTCAAAGGCTGCCACAATACGAAGACCATACTCTTCAAAGCCGCGGAAGGATGCAAGTGCATGACCCAAAGACCCTGCGCCCACCAGCACAGCGTCATCCATATTGCGATAACCCAGGGTATGCTCGATGCTGTCCAGCAGTTCCGCAACGTCGAAGCCGATCTTGGCACGGCCGCCACTGGTGCTGACGGCTGCGAAATCCTTACGAACCTGAACCTCATTGAGTTTGAGCATTTCTGCCACCACAGGTGCAGACACGGTGCTGACACCTTCATCATACAGTTTTTTCAGACATTGCTGATAAAAAGGCATGCGATGTATAGCCTGTTTTGACAAATTGACGGTACGTTTTTCCTCAGCCATAGCTGCCTCCAGTTGTACATAGAACTACATATTTATCATATACTCATTTTTCCCCCATGTCAAAGTACACTTGAGGGCAAAACGTCTCTTTTTTACAAAAAATCACCATTGTAAAGTTAAAAAAATTGCCGTATGATACAGGTAACAACTTTTGCACGAAAATCTCATACAGGAGGAAGAAAAATGTCCAATTACACCCTGGACCCCCGTGGTCTTGCAAACGTGACGCAAGTGATCAATCGCTTCATTGACGAAAAGAAAATCGCAGGTGCATCCATGTACATCGCCCGCGGCGGCGCGGTGCAGTACAACGAGTGCTTCGGCTACATGGATGTGGAAAACAAAAAGCCCGTGGCACACGACACCATCTACCGCATGGCTTCCATGACAAAGCCCGTGACGATGACGGCGATCATGCAGCTGTACGAAAAGGGCATGTTCCGCCTCTATGACCCCGTGGCAGAGTTCATCCCCGAATTTGCCGACATCCCCGTGGCGGTACAGCTGGAAGACGGCACCGTTGCCTATGAAAAACAGGCACAGCCCATGACCATCAAGAATCTTTTGACCATGACCAGCGGCATGCCCTATGGCGAGCGCCGTCCGGGTCGTGCCACGCCTGCATCCTTGAAGATGGCAGATCTTGGTGATTCCGGCGTGCTGGACGGGCTTTCCACCCTGGAACACGTCAAGACCGTTGCAAAGAACGTACCCCTTGCCTTCCAGCCCGGCACCCAGTGGCTGTACGGTTTCTCTCACGACGTCGTTGGCGCACTGATCGAGGTACTGTCGGGTCAGCGCTTCGGCGATTATGTAAAGCAAAACATCTTCGATCCCCTTGGCATGGTGGATTCGGGATTCTTCATCGCACCCGAAAAGGCAGATCGCCTTTGCAAGTTCTACACCCTGGACGGCGAGTTGACATGCGTGGAGCCCAACCGCGGCAACCCCTGCGTGCAGCCTGCATTTGAATCCGGCGGCGGCGGTCTGTTCTCCACCATCAACGATTACGGCCGCTTTGCACAGATGCTCTGCGACGGCGGTGTGTTCGGAAGCGAACGCATCCTGGGCAGAAAGACGGTGGAACTTATGACGAGCGACCATCTGGACGACGTGCAGAAGAAGACCGTCTTCCGCAACTGGAAGCGGCTGATCGGCTCCTACAGCTACAGTCTTGGCATGCGTGTCATGGTCAACCCTGCCTACTGCGGCTACAACGGCACCGCAGGTGAATTTGGCTGGGACGGCGCAACGGGCACCTGGTTCTGCGTGGACCCCAAGGAAAAGCTGGTGGCCATCTTCCTGCAGCAGAGCGTTCCCTCCGGTCATGAGTGGTATGAACCGCTGCTGATCCCCGCAATTTATTCGTCGCTGGTGTAACTGCATCGAAGGATGCGTATTTGCTTGCGCAACCATAACTCTAAACTCATAACTGAAAAAAGCCTTCCGAAAGGAAGGCTTTTTTCATTACGCACGTGAAGAATGGCATGCAAGATACAGGATCTGTCGGTCGGCGGCGAGGCCTTCCAGCAGTTGTCTTGCACGGACAAGGTTGTCATCATCCAGATTGGCGAAGGGGTCGTCCAGCACGAGGAAGGGCTTTTCCTTCTCAAACAGTGCATCGCAAAGTGCCAATCGCGTACAGATATCAAAGATATCGCGCTGACCGCGTGAGAAGTGGGCATAGTCGCGAAGGGAGCCCTGCTTATCCATCCGCACGGAGAAATCCGCATCGATGTACAGCGCATCCGCCTCCTGCCCCGTGACCAGAGCAGCATACTTTTGCAGACCCTTTTGCATCAGCGTCAGGTAGTTTGCACGAAGACCGTCGTATGCCTGCTGCAGGAAGTAGCTTGTCTGCTGCAAGGTGCGCAGATTCTGCTCATATTTTGCGATGGTTTCGGTGACCTGGGCACGCTCCGCCTGCTGCATCTGCAGGTGGGCTGCGTAGTCGCTCAAATCATCCGCTTCTTTTTTCAGTGCACCGATGTCGGTGGAAAGAAGGGAGACTTCCGCCGTGAGACGTTCTTCCACCTCTTCCAGCTGCTGCATGACAGCGGGATCGGCAGGCTTTGCATCGCTGGCGGCGTTGATGTTCTGCAGATTTTCAAAGGCTGCAAGCTCTGCTTTTTCATGCAGATATGCCTGCTTTGCGTTGGCAAGTGCCTGCGCACGTTCAAACAGCACCACCAAAATGTCCTCTTCATCGCCGTCCAGATCTGCACCGTAGCGGCGGCAGAAGGCAGTGATCTCCTGCTCCATGGCGTGGGCTTCGCGCGATGCTTCCGCCATGCGGCTTCTGGTCTGGTCGCGCACCTGCTCCAAAGCGCGGTACTGGGCTGCCGCATCCATGACGGCATGCACCGCATCGGTGAAATTGTCGGTGACCGCCTGTCCCATGGAAGAAAGCTGCGATTGCAGGCGCTGTTTTTCCTGATCCACCTTTTCGCCGCGCAGACGAAGGGCGGCAAGGTCCCCATCCAGCGATTCATACTGCCGGGCACGCTGGGCAATGCCCTGCACGCGAAGCTGACCGTCCAGCAGATCCTCCCCTGCAAAGGGCTGTTCGTATCGGTGGAGGAATTGCAAAAGCTCATCCCGCATGGGAATTTCCGTAAACTCGTCCTGCTTATCTTTGCCAACGGCAGCAAGTGCAGCGACAGAAAGTACCGCCGCAGCTGCCACCACTGCCAAACCTGCCCAAAGAAGGAAGATGGCAAGTACGGCGCCTGCCGCTGCCAGCACGCCCGAAGCGATCAGCAGCGTCTTGCGAAGCTTTGCGGTCTGTTCCTTTTTATTTTGCAGTTCCTGCTGCTGTTTTGCTTCTTCCTTCAATACGCTCAGCGCCATCTGACCTGCCGCAGCGCATGCCGCCGCAGTGGGTACGCCGCCGGGGAAGGAATCCGCGATCTGTGCACGGCGGGTGACAAGTACCGCCTCTTCTTCCTCGATCCGACGGTTGGCCTGATCAAGGCGCACCGCATCGTGCATCATCTGCTGCAGTTCAAAATCATCGGGCACACCTTCGCTGAAACGGGCACGAAGGGCGGCAAGACGGGTGAAATCCTCGGGGCGCATGGTGTTTGCAGACTGCTCCCGTGCCGCGTGGGCCTTTTGCAGCACGCCCTGCATGCGTGTGATCTGCGGCAGTGCAGGTGCATCGCCGCCAAAGAGGGTCTCAAGCTGTGTGATCTTATCCTTCTGCGCCTGCACACGGGCAGAAAGTGTCTTCCACAAATTGAGCTTGGTCAGCCGCTCAGCGGCTTCATGCATGGCGGTGCGCTTTTGCTTTACATCGGCAAGCTCTGTCTGCTTGCTCTGCAAGGAAAGCTGCATGCTTTGCAGCTGCACCTGCAGCTGTGCCAAGCGTTCCAAAGCCGCTTCGCTTGCTGCGATCTGCTGATTCAGGTTTTGCAGCTTTGCCCTTGCATCGGGCAGAAGACCGCGCTTTTGCTTATTCTCATAGCGTGCCGTGCGGGCGGCAAGTTCATCCTTGATGCGCTCGTAGACAGCCGCATCTTCCCCCTCTTTTGAGGCGGAAAGCCGCGCCGTCAGTGCACTGCTTTGGGAAAAAGACACCGCCTTTTGGGGATGCCAGACGCTTTTTTCATAGCTTGCCGCATCCACACCGAACAGTTCCTCGCCAAGATTGGAGGAAAAATCATTCGATGCAAAGCCCGTGGCCATATCGTACAGCGCGAAAGTGTCCTTTCTTGTGCCCGAAGCACCAAAGGTTCTTTCAACGCGATAAGTTTTTTCCTCTGTTTCAAAAGTCAAACTACCGCCAAAGGTACCACCCTGCCAAGGATAATAATGTCTTCGTTCGTTGACATTCAAATCCTGTTTTGTGGTGGCGGCAAGACCGTAGAACATAGCCTTGATAAAGGCGGCAAGGGTGGATTTGCCCGTGCCGTTATCTTCCAAAATGACGTTGAGACCGTCGGTAAAATCGTACTGCACGTCCGACAGCACACCGAAATTGGCGATGGAGCAAGAAATCAGTCTCATACGTTCACCTCCCCACCCAGCATCAGGTGCAGTCCAAGGGACAGCACACGCTGTTTTTCATCTTCTTCCAGTTCGCTTTGCAAAACCTGATTGACGAAAAGACCCTTCAGCGAAAGGTCGTCTGCGTAATCCTGCGGATCGATGACGATGCCCGTGCGATCATGCAGGCGCGCGGCATAGAACTTGCCCTGCAAAAGACTTGCAAGGTAGTCCATGTCACGGTCCATATCCGCAGGCAGGCTGCCGATCAAAGTCACGCGCACCATGTCCTCTTCGGAAATTTCGGACAATGCGGAAAGCAGCACCTGCTCCAGCTGCTGCATGTTGGTGCAGCCGGTCACATCCGCCTCCACGCTGTGGAGCGTGCGCTTGGAAAAGGGAATGAAGGTGTGGGTAAGGGAATTGCCCTCCACATCCAGCATCACGAAGCCCTTCTGTCCGCACTCGTCAAAGCCGCGGCCTTCCAGACATCCGCTGTAGCAGTACACGCCGCGGTCGTCCAAAGTCCCCACGCGGTAGCTATGGTAATGACCAAGGGCAAGGTAGTTGATGTTTTTGCCTGCGAAGTCGCTCATGGCAAAATCCGTCCCAACGGATTTGCCGCTTGGACGTGCATCGCCGTGGAGCACCGCGATATTGACTCTTTCGGGGGAAAGCACAAGGTTTTCCGCCGTATTTTCCATGCCTTCTGCCACATCGCAAAGTGCCACCGTCACCTGATCCATATCGTAATAGACCCAGGTGCCGTCCTGCGGCACGACCAAAATATTCTCCCCCTCGGGGACGATGCCCACGCAGTCGTGGTTGCCGCGAAGATAGAAAAACAGGATATCTTCTGCCGCGGTCATCATATCGAACACGCGCTTTGCAACTCTTGTGGGCACGGCGGCAGAGTCAAACAAATCCCCTGCGATGAGAATGGCACGCACGCCCTCCTGTTTTGCATAGCGGATCATTTGGGAAAACTGTATCATCAGCTCCGTTCGGCGTTCCCGTGCTTTTTCTGCCGAAAGGCTGGTTTCAAGTGCGGATGCAAGGTGCAGATCCGCGCAGTGTATGATCTTCAAACAAATCACCTCGTATCTATATTATACCATCGCCCGGCCGCCTTGCAAGAAATGCCGATGGAAG
>JAGBGW010000327.1 GCA_017935825.1 Clostridia bacterium | reverse complement strand
TAGTAGCGGACGTGCTCAAGGTTGATCAGCGTGCCGTCGGGGATGGACAGCTCACCAAGTGCAAGCGCGGTATTGCAGACGTTGACCAGGCTTCGGCCAACCAGGCAGACCTTTCGACCCATGCGCTGGGCTTCATCCACGATCTGCTGGATGCGGTGGATGTTGGATGCGAAGGTGGCAACGATGATTCTGCCCTGTGCCTCACGGAAATAACGGGCAAATGCAGCGCCGACGCTCTTTTCACTCATGACATAGCCGGGGCGCTCTGCGTTGGTGGAGTCGGTCATCAGGCAAAGCACGCCTTCCTTACCCACGGTTGCAAGTCGGGGAAGGTCGGTGGTTTCGCCGTCGATGGGCGTATAGTCGATCTTAAAGTCGCCGGTGTGGACAACGCGGCCAATCGGGGTATCGATGATCATACCAACTGCACCTGCGATGGAGTGGTTGACCTTGAAAAACTCAATGGTGAAGCAGCCAAGTTCCACCTTATCGCCGGGCACGATGAGATGTGCATCGGCACGAAGACCGTGCTCCTGCAATTTATTTGCGATAAGACCCAGTGTCAATCGGGAGCCATAAAGCGGAGCGCTGACCTGACGCAGCAGGTACGGCACGGCGCCGATATGGTCCTCATGACCATGGGTAAAGACCACGCCGCGAAGTTTTTGGCGGTTCATGATCACATAGTTCATATCGGGAATAACGTAGTCGATGCCCAACATGTCTTCTTTGGGGAACATCATGCCGCAGTCGAGGATGAACATATCGTCCCCGTACTCAAATACGGTCATGTTTTTACCAAATTCGTTGATGCCACCAAGGGGTATGATGCGCAATTTGTTGTTCTGCATGCCGGATCCTTTCTCCTTACGGTGCGATGTCGAATATCCAATGCATTTTGACGTCGGGCAAAACTACCCCTATTGTCTTCTAAGTGCATCGTCAAACCCGAATATTCGAGTTCTTTTGTTTATTATCTATCCAGACGTATAATACGCCTGTATGATTACCGAAATTAAAATTATTATAGCACATTAACTTCACGAATAGAATAGTTTTTTCTAAGTTTTCCCGACTTTTCTTCTTTTATGTGCCGATAAACATACATTTGTCTAAAAAATGAAAAGCGGACGATCATAAAATTCATCCGCTTTTTGTTCTGTTTTATGACAGGGTTTGTGCGATTTCGTCAATTTCTTCCAGTGCGCGGGCTGCAATGGCCTCACAGCGCTCCTTTTTGTTGCGGATGCGCTTTTCCAGGCCCGGCATAATGCCAAAGTTGATATTCATGGGCTGGAAGTTGCCGCCGTTGCCCAGGCTTACGTACTCACCCAGCGCGCCGATGGCGGTTTTGGAGGAGAAATACGGCATTTGCCTGCCCTGCAGACGTGCTGCCATGCACACAGCTGCAAGAAGACCGCTGGAAGCAGATTCCACATAGCCTTCCACGCCGCTGACCTGACCTGCCACGGCAATTCTGGGTTCCGCCTTGATGCTGTAGTCGCGGTTCAGGATGCCGGGAGAATCCAGGAAGGTATTTCGATGCATGACACCGTAACGCAAAAACTGTGCGTTTTCAAGACCGGGGATCATGGAGAAAACACGCTTTTGCTCGGGGAACTTCAATCTGGTCTGGAAGCCGACCAGATTATAGCAGGTTGCATCTCGGGTCTCCATGCGAAGCTGAACCACCGCATAGGGCCTCTTCCCCGTTCTGGGATCGGCAAGCCCCATGGGTTTCAAGGGACCGTGGGCAAGTGTCAGGTGCCCTCTGTCGGCCATGGATTCAACCGGCATGCAGCCTTCCAAGACGGTGATGTCCTCTAAATCGTGCATGGGTGCGCGCTCTGCCGCCACAAGTTCGCGGACGAAAGCATCGTACTGTTCCTGGTCCATGGGACAGTTCAGATAATCCGCATCGCCCTTGTCGTAGCGGGACTGGGCAAAGATCTTGTCCATATCCAAAGAATCGGCAGAGACGATGGGTGCAACCGCATCGTAGAAGGACAGGCGCTGGGAACCGCAGAAGTCAAGCAGGGTCTGTGCAAGTGCATCGCTGGTCAAAGGGCCCGATGCGATGATGACGTTGCCTTCGGGAATTTCAGTGACTTCCTCGCGGATCAGCTCAAAGAGCGGATTGCTGGTCAGCGCATCGGTGATGTATTGGGAGAACAGATTTCTGTCCACCGCCAGTGCGCCGCCTGCAGGCACGCACGTTTCATCCGCCGCGCGCATGACAAGGGAATCAAGTCGCCGCATCTCCTCTTTCAAAAGACCCACGGCATTTCCAAGCTGGTTGGAACGAAGAGAGTTGCTGCAGACAAGTTCCGCAAAAAGGTCTGTGGTATGAACGGGCGAGGATTTCTTGGGGCGCATTTCGTACATACGCACGGGGATGCCGCGGCGTAAAAGCTGCCATGCAGCCTCACTGCCAGCAAGCCCTGCGCCAATGATCGTCACAGGTGCGATGCTCATTTTTTCAGTCCTCTTTCTGCTCGGTTTCTTTTGCAGGGATCACCTTGCCGCATTCAGCATTTGCACACTGCCAGGTCTGCTGACCTGCACGGTTGCGCTTCAATACCATGTAGCCGCCGCAATCGGGGCATTTTTCACGCACGGGCATATCCCAGGAGTTGAAATCACACTCGGGATAATTTTCGCAGCCGTAGAAGACACGTCCGCGACGGGATCGGCGAACGATGACCTGACCGCCGCACTTGGGGCAATCGCAGTCAACGGTCTGCAAAATGGACTTGGTATTTCGGCAGGCAGGGAAATTGGGGCAGGCATAGAATCTGCCGTTGCGGCCGTTTTTGATGACCATGAAAGCGCCGCACTTTTCGCAGACGATGTCGGTGACTTCATCCTCGATGACGATCTTTTCGATCTTCGCATCAGCTTCTGCCAAAGTCTCGGCAAAAGGACCGTAGAAGTCGGACAAAACGCTTCGCCAGTCGGTATCGCCTTTTTCCACGTTATCCAGTTTCTGCTCCATATCTGCGGTGAAGGCAACGTCCACGATGTCGGTGAAGTGTTCCTTCATAAGACCGGTGACGATCTGACCAAGCTCGGTGGGCATAAGAAGTCTGCCCTCACGGCGGACGTAGCCCTTATCCAAAATGGTGGAGATGATGGGTGCATAGGTACTGGGACGGCCGATGCCCTGTTCTTCCAGTGCACGGACAAGCAGTGCTTCGGAATAGCGTGCAGGGGGTTCGGTAAAATGCTGCACGGGTTTGAACTCGGTGGCAAAAAGCTCCATGCCCTCTGCAAGACGGGCATCAAGGCTGGAAGGCTCAGAAGATGCTTCCTCATTTTCCATATAGACCTTGCGGTAGCCCTGGAAGACAAGATGGGAGGAAGAAGCGCGGAAGCGGTAATCCTGGGCATGGATGCGCGCAGCGCTGATCTCATAGACCGCAGGGGTCATCTGGCTTGCAACGAAGCGGTTGTAAACCAAGGTATAAAGGCGAAGCTGATCGCGGGAAAGGGAGGCTTTCAGCTGCTTGGGATTCAGTTCCAGCGTGGTGGGACGGATGGCTTCGTGTGCATCCTGTGCCCCGTTTTTGCCCTTGTAGATGTTGGGCGTTGCAGGATAGTATTCCTCACCGAATTCTGCAAGGATCAGCTGCTTTGCCGCTTCGCGTGCCTCATCTGCGATGCGGATGGAGTCGGTACGGATGTAGGTGATCAGACCCACGGGACCGATGCCTTTGACTTCCACACCTTCATACAGCTGCTGGGCAAGCACCATGGTGCGCTTGGTGGAAAAACCATAGCGGCGGGATGCTTCCTGCTGCAGGCTGGAGGTGGTAAAAGGCGCCATAGGACGGACACGCTTTTCGCTTTTTTCGATCTTATCCACCACAAATGGTGCTTTTTCCACTGCCGCGATGACAGCATTGACACTTTCCTCGTTGGGCAGGTTGGTGTTCTTTTCGTCGCGCAGACCTGCAAAGTTGACTTCCAGCTGCACGCCGTCGCGGCTTTCGATATTGGCGCCAAGGGTCCAGTATTCTTCAGGGATGAAGGACTGGATCTCTTCCTCACGGTCGCAGACGATACGGGTGGCTACCGACTGCACACGACCTGCGGAAAGACCTTTATGCACCTTGCGCCACAAAATGGGGCTGATCTGATAGCCCACAAGACGGTCAAGAAGACGACGAGCCTGCTGGGCATCCACCAAATCAAGGTCGATGGCGCGGGGCTGCTTGATGGCCTTTTTGATGGCATCCTTGGTGATCTCGTTGAACTCGATGCGGCAAAGAGAGGTCTCATCGATCTTCAGAAGATGGGCAAGGTGCCAGGAGATGGCTTCACCTTCTCTGTCAGGGTCAGTTGCAAGATAGACTGCGGAAGCATTTTTTGCTTCGCGCTTGAGTCTATCGATGATCTCGCCGCGGCCGCGGATGGTGATATATTTGGGTTCAAAGCCTTCCTCCACATTGATGCCGATCTGGCTTTTGGGCAGATCGCGCACATGACCGTTGGATGCCTCGACTTTATAGCCCTTGCCAAGGTACTTGGCGATGGTCTTGGCCTTTGCAGGAGACTCCACGATCACAAGCTTCGGTGCTTTTTTTGCTGCTGTTTTCTTAGCGGACGCTGCCGCTGTGGTTTTCGGCATGTTCTTCCTCCGAAAGTTGTTTTTCATTTATTCAGGCGAAAAATCACCTTATATTTGCTGTTATGGACGGTACGCATCTAAGATATCCACGATGTGGCCCGGAAACTGTTTTATTATTCCTTCCATTTCCAAACTTGTCAAGTGGGACATCAGGCTTTGCATGGAAAGGTTGGTCATATCACAAAGTTTTTCCACAGTAAGCTGACCCTTTGAAAGCGCCAGGAGGATCTTCTGTTCTACATCAGAACGATCCGTCCAATCAAGGGAATTCTTCTTCGTACTGCCCAATACCCTGCCGTCCCAAGCGAATTCATCCAGAATATCCTGTGCCTGCAGTACGGGAATCGCACCTTCACGCAGCAGACGATTGGGCCAATAGCTTGCTGATTGGGTGATTTCCCCCGGCACACAAAACACAGTCTTGCCTTGATCTTGTGCATGATCCACAGTGATCATCGCGCCACTTTTCTCTCTGGCCTGTACCAGTAGCGTACCGCATGTCAAACCGCTTAAAATACGGTTTCGCTGCGCAAACATCCAGGGTCTGACCGGTGTGCCCGGCGCATATTCACTTAAGATCACACCGTCGGCATCCAAAATACGCTTGGCAAGATCAATATTGTCCGTGGGGATTCCGCAATCCACACCGCCCGAGACAATGCCGATGGTCATGCCGCCCGCATCAATGGCAGCAGCATGGGCACAGGCATCCACACCGATGGCAAGACCTGAGACAATGGTAACGCCGCTTGCGCTCAAATCACCTGCAAACAGCTTTGTCACTGTTTCCCCATAACGGGTAGGCTGCCTTGAACCAACGATGGTGATACTTTGCTGCAGAGAAAAATTCATTCGCTGTACATTGCCTTTTGCATACAGCATGATGGGCGCATCATCAAAGTCCAGCAATACATGAGGATAGTTTTGGCTTGCACGTGTCAGGCAGATGATCTTCTTTTCGTCCAACAGTTTCAGATAGTTCCGAAAAGCGCTCTTATCTTTCAGATATTCCCGCACCACTGCTTCCTGTTTACCAAAGATGGAATAGGGAAGTTCTTTTGCATGGCGCACCGCATCCAGTTCGTCACGAAACGGTTCAATAAACTTTTTGTATTTTTTGGGCGTCATGCCCGGACAGGAAGAAAGAAAAATCTGCGCAAGTTCAATATCCGTGTACTGCATGCGCTCTCCCCCTTTTGTTCTTTATTTTGCACCCGTCCAATATTTTCGATCCAGCATACGATACTGCACGGCTTCTGCAATATGAGCTTTTTCCACACGATCACTGCCAGCAAGATCTGCGATCGTTCTGGCAACTTTTATGATGCGTGAGTAGGCACGTGCCGAAAGGCGCAGTTTGCGCATGGCGGCTTCCAGCATCACTACAGCATCATCACTCATCTTTGCTTCTGCCGTCAATTCCCCTGCCGAAAGCTGCGCATTAAAGTACAGACCTGCTTTTCCTTCAAAGCGTTTGCGCTGAATATCCCGTGCCCGTTCCACGCGTGCACGCACCACGGCGGAGCTTTCGCAGGGAGTATCCTCCCTCGTCAGTTCCGACACGGGAAGGGGCTCCATTTCAACCTGCACATCGATTCGATCCAGCATGGGACCGCTGATGCGGGATAAATACCGACCGATCTGTGTCTGGGTGCAGCGGCACACACGCTCGGTAGAGCCGTAATAGCCGCAGGGACAGGGGTTCATTGCTGCCACCAGCATCACACGGGAAGGATAGGTCACAGATGCATTGACACGCGCCACGTGGACAAAGCCATCTTCAATGGGCTGGCGCATTGCCTCCAGCACATTGGAGGGAAATTCCGGAAACTCGTCCAAAAACAACACACCCAAATGTGCAAGAGATATTTCACCCGGTTTGGCCAGCCGTCCGCCACCCATCATGGCGGCAGCCGAAGCGCTGTGGTGCGGTGCACGGAACGGGCGCACCCTGGCAAGTCCGTCCGAAGGTGAAAGAAGACCTGCAACAGAATGGATCTTGGTCACTTCCATCGATTCTTCCATGGAAAGGGGCGGTAAAATTGTAGGCAGGCAGCGTGCCAGCATGGTCTTACCACTGCCCGGCGCACCAACCATGAGCATATTATGCCCGCCTGCAGCCGCAATTTCCATGGCGCGTTTTGCAACAGACTGTCCTTTTACAAGGGAAAAATCCACGCCTGTGCTTTGGGGAAAATCTTCATTTACATCCCACTTGCCTGCAGGTTCAGGCCGCATGGCGCCCTGATGAATGCGGTCGCAAAGCTCACGCAGGTTGTCCGCAGAATAGATATGCATACCGGGCAGACAAATGGCTTCATTCAAATTATCACGGGGCAATATCGCCGCGCGCACACCTTGCTGCCGCGCCGCAATGAGCATGGGCAAAACGCCGCGCACAGCGCGAATCTCTCCATTTAAGGAAAGTTCGCCCAAAATCAGTACCTTGCCAAGACCCTCGCTTTCAATTTGCTGGCTTGCAAGCAGCACGCCAAGTGCAATGGGCAAGTCAAATGCAGAGCCTTCCTTTCTTGCATCGGCAGGTGCCAGATTGACGGTGATATGGGCAAGCGGAAAGGAGAAGCCGCTGTTTTTGATGGCAGCACGAACACGCTCGCGGGACTCTTTTACTGCAGCATCGGGCAAACCGACGGTATCGTAGGCGGGCAATCCGCCGCGGGCGATATCCACTTCCACATCAATTTTAAAGCCTTCCAGACCATTTAATGCATAAGAGAACAATCTTGCGATCATAATGAAGCTCCCAGGCAGATGTAATATGTGTATGAGTGTAGCACACATTTCACAACAATTGCAATATTATAGTAGAAAAAGCAATACAGATCGCAAAATTTGATCTGTATTGCTTTTTACAGCATGTCTTTTTAATACTGCCAGTAGCTGTAGAGCACCCACCCGGGCATCCAGCGACAAAATTCCGCATACGAAGCAGAAACGGGAATGCCTGTGATCAGAGGATAAAACAGGATAAACAGCACAGCACAAAGTGCAGTATACGCCCATGGCGCGATGCGTGCGGCCGGATGGTCAGCGTGCAGGTTCTGCATATCGCAAAAAAAACATACGATACACAGCATCAAAAAAGGTGTGGATGCAAAGTAGTGATAGATGTAGGTGGAACGGGTGACAAATACCCAAGGCAAAAACTGCGCCGCCAGCGCAAGCAGGATAAACAAACGTGTATGATCCGTCCGATCTTCCTGCAAGGGCAGTACCCGATGCTTTTTCAGGTACACCGTCAGACACATCCAGCCCAGTGCAAAGATGCCAAACCACCAGATGGCAGGATTGCCGAAAGCAGAAATTCCAGCCACCGTGCCATAGGGCAGGTATTCGCCCATATAATAGAAAATGGGTCTGCCGATAAAGGGCCAGGTATACCATGCGCTTTGGTAGGGGTGAATTTCCACCTGGTCCAGCACATAGTCGCTGTGGTATTTGAAGATATACTGCTGGTTCTGCCAGACAATCGAAAGAAGTTCCTCGGGCTGTCCAGCCGTGCCAATGTACGGAATATAAGAAAGCACATAGATCACACATGGAATCAACACAAAGAAGAGCAGACAAAAACCGACCAAAAAGAAAACTTTTTTCCAAAAACCGCCAACGATCTTGGAAGCACGATACAGATACAGTGCATCTTCCTGCTGATGCTCCTGCAGTACAGCTTTTGCCGCACGATAAGCAAAAAATTCTTTTACCAACCGAAGGAAAAACAGTACCGCAAGCCCTGCGCCCGCATAAATACAGATCCATTTGGTGGCAGCGCCGATACCAAAGAAGATGCCTGAAAGCGCAAGGGCAATATAAGCTTTTTTCTTTTTGCCGCTGTAGAAATCCTCCTGCAGGAAAATGTACATGAAAAGATACATCAAAATGATGAAAAGTACCGAGAATGAGTCGATGGTAGCAATTCTGGTCTGTGTATAGTGCATAAAGTCAAGACACATCAGACTTGCCGAAAGCGCCGCCCAGCGGGTCTTTTTAAACAAAAGCTTGCCGAACAAATACATCGCCGGGATCATCAGCACGCCTGCAAGGGAACCCATAAAGCGCCACGCAAAAGGCGAAAGACCGAAAAGCCGAATACCCAAAGAAATCAGGATTTTTCCAAGCGGCGGATGGGTCTGCTCATAGATGGGCCAGCCGTTTATCTGTTCCAGTGCTGTTCTTGCGTGGTAGACTTCGTCAAAATAGGAACTGTTTTCATAGGTCTTGACGACAGGTACCAGGTCCTGTTCATCCACAGCATTGGCAAAGGGCTGTGCATCCTGCGCCTCTGTTTCAAAGCTTTGGATTGTCAACTGTTCGCCATCTTTTGTAAACACGCCGAGCTCGTGGATGCGAAGGCCCGGCTGTGTGACAAGAAGACGGATATAGTGCGCATCAAATTCGTATTCCACCCGCGACCAGGAAAGGAAGCTGGCATAATAGCTTGACCATGGCTCCCCTGCCACCTGATAGAACTCGCCATCGCTGCTGTAGAAAAACTGCACCGCACCGTCGCCCACACCTTCAAGGATGTTGATATAGCCAACACTTTGTTCTTCGCCCAAATCCAGCACATAGTACTGCCCTGCCTGCTGCGGCTCCCAATAGGTTTGGGGCCATTTGGTGTCACCCAGGTTGGTAAATGCCGCAAGGGAATATATTGTTGTAAGGATCAGAATCACAACAGTGTCCATCTTTTTCCAACCAAAAGACACTGCCTTTTGTTCCGCGCACCAAGCCTCCCCCACCGTGCGCAGTTTGCATTGCAGGTTAAAGCTTTTCTTTTGGGGACGAACAAACGACGTCTGATCCAGTTTTTCTGCCTTCAATGCAAAATATACCAGTACTGCGAAGGTAACAAGGTTCAGCGCACAGGCAAGAAGACCTGCCGGGTAGCCGCCCGGAAAATGCATCACGCGAAGAACACACGTCATGGCGATGAAGGACACACAGGACATGGCGCAGGCGATCAGCTGCCAGAATTTTTCACCTCTGTCCCACGCAAGATAACTGCAAACAAGCGCTGCAGGGTACAAATAGCGTTCATGCATGGCAGGACCAAACATGAAAAGTGCACAAAGAAGCACCGTGCAGGAAAGCACCAACGGTCGGTTATCCCGATTTTTATAATAGACAAAGGCTGCAAGCGCTGCCGACAAAAAGATACCCAGCGTGGTCCAGACACGGAAGGAAAGTCCCAGAAATTCGCGGGAAATGTCGCTTACGTTAAGACCGAAAAAGTAATAGAAATTGGGGGCGTTTAAGGTAATATAGGGATAGCTTGTCATGGTACCGAAGTATTTGTCCCAAATGACGGCATAGCCAAGCTGCGAAGCAAAAGGCAGCGTGACAAGAACAAATACTGCGCAGGATACTGCCATTGCGACCGCACCGCGTACAACACCCTGCCACTTGTGTCGGATCACATAAAAAACCGCATACACCAACAGCACGGGTGCCAGCATCAGCGCCTGCGGTTTGACAAGAAGCGAGGCAGTATAAAGCAGGCAGGCGGGCAGAATTTTTTCATCTTCCAGTGCAAACAGACATGCGACCATGGGCAGCATCCAGACAGAATCCACCTGACCCCAGATCGCAGAATCCACCCAGATATTGGGAGAAAACAGCACCATGCATGCTGCCAGCATGCCGTTTAAATGCCCGTATTTCGCCTTTGCACGACGATAGAACAAATATGCGATGCCGATGTCGCAAAGCATTGCAGGAAGCTTGTAGACCATGACAGACATGCTTGTGTGGTCAGCAAAGCCCAAAGCGGTACATAGTTTGCTGCAAAGTGCAAGGATATAAAGATATCCCGGTGGGTAGTCGCAGAAATAATCAGGGGCATAAAACTGTGAGCAGCCCACCTGTGCAAGACGTCTGCCCCAGCTTTGAAAACATGCCACATCGGAATCGTAGCCCATATCAAACAGTGACAAAACAATGCGTACACAAAGCGTACCCAATGCAAGGTACAAAAAGGGCACCACATCTTTTGCACTTCGCTTATCCTGCAAAAACAGGTACTTCTTTGACCACACACAATATGCCGTCCAAAGCAGCATACTGCCATACAAAAAAAGCGCAAAGACCCACCACGCCGACTTCCAGAAGCCGTCGTTGCTTTGGGTAAATTGCGCCTGTGTGGTACCGCTGTAGCAAATTGCACCGCATGCAAAATACAACGCAGCAAAAACCGTCAGCAAAACCGCTGACAGTTTGATGTGTTTGATCTTATTTTCTTCAAACTGTGTCAAGAGTCGATCACCTGAAAAAATTATACACGGAAGGCATCGGGAATATGCTGCAGATCGTTTTTCATGCATTCGATCACATCAAAACGGCAAGGCATCTGTAAAAAACCTTCATTTTGCTGAAGAAAGACCTGCGCTGCGGCGATCAGATGCTGCTGCTTTCGCTTATCCACTGCAAGGCGCGGTGCACCATAGGCGGAAGAGTTACGGGTCTTGACTTCCACAAAGCAGAGCATCTGCCCCTTTTGGGCGATGATGTCGATCTCGCCGTAAGGCGTGCGGAAGTTGCGATGGAGGATGGAATATCCCTTTTGTTCCAAATATTCGCAGGCTCTTTGTTCGCCCTGTGCGCCCACTTTCTTATTATGCATCAAGCATCTCCCCTATCACTTGAGGATATTTTTCAAAAAGCTCATCCGATGGATGGGACAGGGACCAAATTCACGCAGGGCGGCAATGTGCTCCGCCGTGCCGTAGCCCTTGTTGCGGGCAAAGCCGTACTGAGGATAAAGTGCATCCATTTCCTGCATATAGGCATCACGGGTGACTTTTGCCAAAATCGATGCCGCCGCGATGGAGTAGCACTTGGCATCGCCGCCGATGATGGGCACGCAAGAAAAGGGCATGTCTTTTAACTCCACCGCATCGATCAGAAGGATGTCGGGGTTCACTTCCAGTGCCGCCTGCCGCATGGCTTCCTTAGTGGCATTGAGGATATTGATCTCGTCGATCCTTTCGGGAGAGACAGAGACGATGGATGCTCGCAGGGCAAGGTTTTTGATGTTCTCCGCTGCGATGCCGCGACGACGCTCTGTGACCTTTTTGGAGTCGTTGACAAACTCCACCAGGGGTTCGATCGGCATGGCAACGCAAGCCACCGTGACGGGGCCTGCAAGAGGTCCTCTGCCCACTTCATCCACACCTGCCACAAGGGCACCATCTGCGCGGTAAGGCAGCTCACTTGCCATCAAAGCCGTCAGACGGTCAAGTTCTTTCTGTGTCATAGGTTACTCCTCAGGGCTTTCCAAAGAAATCTGTCCGATCTTGCCGCCGCGGAATTCATCCAGCACGGTTCGCACGGCGCGGTCTGTATCGTAGACACCGCCCTTTTGGATAAAGCCACGGGATTTGCAGATGGCTTCCAGCACGCGGAAACCGTCTTCTTCCAGATATTCCAGCTTATAGCGCGCCATGAGCTTGTCGGGCGCGATCTCGGCAAGCTTTTGCAGAAGAAGACTGCACAATTGATCGGTATCCACGATCTCGTCACGGACGGAGCCGCAGAAAGCAAGATGCATACCGGTCACTTCGTCGTCGAACTTGGGCCAAAGCATACCGGGGGTATCCATCAGTTCCAGATAAGGTCCGATGCGGACCCACTGTCTGCCACGGGTAACGCCGGGACGGTCTTCGGCTTTGACGGAAGTGGCACCTGCCACCATGTTGATGAAGGTGGACTTACCCACGTTGGGGATGCCCACCACCATGACACGGACGATCTTCTTCACGCCGCGTGCGCGCATGGCTTCCACCTTCTTCTTTGCAGCACGTTCGATGGCCTGCATGACCTGCTTTTTCTCGCCCTTCTTGACGGAAGTGACGGCAATGGCCTCAATGCCCTGTGCCTGATAATATTTTTTCCACTTGGCGGTGATGGCTGCATCCGCCAAATCCGCTTTATTCAAAATCACGATGCGCTGTTTGCCCTGCATCATGTTATCGATGTCGGGGTTCCAGCTGGAGACGGGAATGCGCGCGTCAAGCAGTGTGATGACCACATCGGCAACTTTCAGGTTGTCCTGCAGCATGCGGCGCGCTTTTGTCATATGCCCCGGATACCATTGAATCTGCATCTGGTGTACCTCAATTCTAACGTTCTACCGATTTATTATAATCGATTCGGTGGATTTTGGAAAGTGTGGGGATGGGTTGGAGATGTTGCAAGCCATGCAGGGGCGGTGATGGTCGACCATGCTGTTTTGTTCTATCAGTCTTCCTGCACGCAGGGACGTCGAGGGCGCCTTCCCCTACGATGGCAAA
>JAGBGW010000039.1 GCA_017935825.1 Clostridia bacterium | reverse complement strand
TTGAAGAAATCCTGCGAGAAATCTACCTTACCGTCTGCTGTCTTAGGCACATTGTTCAGATCCATCGTAGTTACCTGGAACATCTCGCCTGCACCTTCGCAGTCGCTGGCAGTGATCAGGGGCGTATGTGCATAGACAAAGCCGCGATCCTGGAAGAAACGATGGATGGCGTCAGCTGCGATGGAGCGCACACGGAATACTGCGGAGAACGTGTTGGTTCTGGGGCGCAGATGTGCTATGGTACGCAGGTATTCAAGGCTGTGGCGCTTTTTCTGCAGGGGATAATCGCTGGGGCTTGCGCCTTCCAGATCGATCTTGGTTACATGCAGTTCAAAAGGCTGCTTTGCATCGGGGGTCAGGACAAGCTTGCCTTCCACGATGATTGCGCTGCCCACGCCGTATTTGGAAACAACGTCAAAGTCTGCAAGATCTTCCTTGGTGCAGACCAACTGCAGATTGCGGAAGAAGGTACCATCATTCAGTTCGATGAAACCAAGATTATTGTTGAAACGGGACGTACGGACCCAACCGTTGACACGGATATCCTGATCCGCAAAAGAGTCTGTATTGCGATACAGCTGTGCAATTGCTGCAGTGTTCATATGCTTCCTCTCTTTCTGACAGTTATAGTGTCACATCGTTTATAATACACCCAAAAACGCGATATAACAAGCATTCAGGGCGACATTTCGGGACAATTCATTTGACTTTACCAATCTTTGGTGCCAAACTGTAAGTACAGTATGTACAAATATGTGTGCATACATGCGAATTTTATTGGAGGTGGCAGAAATGCCCTATTATTCTCCCTATCTTTATTGGGACTGGACCATACTGATCCTGCTCCCCGGCATGATCCTGGGTCTGATCGCACAGGCATCCGTCAAAAACGCTTACGCAAGATTTTCCCGTGTGGCAAGCCGCACGAATATTACCGCCGCGCAGGCAGCACAGCGCATCCTTGCCAACAACGGCATCTATGACGTGCGCATCGAGCGCGTATCAGGCTCTCTTACCGACCATTATGATCCCAAGAACAAGGTCCTGCGCTTGAGCGACGGCGTGTATAACTCCACGTCCATCGCCGCCCTTGGCATTGCCGCCCACGAGGTGGGACATGCCTGTCAGCATCACAGCGCCTACCTGCCCCTGTCGATCCGAAGCGCCATGGCGCCCGTGGTCTCCTTCGGCTCCAACGCGGTTTTCCCCATCCTTTTGATCGGTCTTTTTGTGGGCAGCCAGACGATGCTGAACCTTGCCATCATCCTGTATGCCTTCGTGGTCATCTTCCAGCTGGTAACCTTGCCTGTGGAATTCAACGCCTCCCGTCGCGCACTGGTCTCCCTGCAGCAGGGCGGATTCCTCTGGCAGGACGAAGTCCCTGGCGCAAAGAAAGTACTCCGCGCCGCCGCAATGACCTATATCGCCAGCGCCCTTGCTTCTCTCCTTCAGCTGGCACGACTGTTTCTTCTCTACGGCAACAGAAGAAGAGATTAAAATGTATGGAAAAAGCCCTTTGTCCGGGTTCGGATAAAGGGCTTTTGTTTTTTCAATTCAGAGATTCTTCGACTCGCTTACGCTCGCTCAGAATGACAAAAAAGATATTCCCTGCGCCTGTAGGGAACATGCCGCACGTGTTCCGCAAGCGTTTGATTTCACGCATTGCCACGCCGCCCCACAACTGCCAAGCTCACCACGGTGTCATCCTGAGCAAACGAAGTGCGCCGAAGGATCTGTACCGCATTGGTTCTATCTTTGCAATGCCATCCCCCAACTGCACAGATCCTTCGACTTCGCCTGTCGGCTCCGCTCAGGATGACAGAGCGTGTCCCCCCAACGCCTGTAGGGAACACGCCGCGCGTGTTTCGCAAACGTTTGATTTCACGCATTGCCGCGCCATCCCACGACTGCCAATCCCACCACGCTGTCATCCTGAACGCAGTGAAGAATCTCTAATATTTCAAGGCATAAAAAAGAACGCAAGGTAAACCTTGCGTTCTTTGTGATTACAACAAATTACTTGCTGTAGTTTACAGTGTAGGTAGGTCTTCCATCTGCAGTCGTACCTTCAACAATTGCATAGCCTGCAGGAAGTTCGATCTTGTCATCGTGCATTACCTGACCTTCAAGGAACATGCCCTGATAATAAGACCAAGGACGCAGATAGTTGGGAGTAATGGGCATTGCACAGCCTTCATCACCCCATGCAGGGTTAGCACCTACGAAAGTACCACCGTAGATCCGGAAATCCTGCGTACCTGCTGCAGAACCCCAAGAAAGGTTAAGCAAATTCATAATATTGTTCTTAATTGCAGTTCTGTACAGGTTCTTATCTGCAGATTTACCACGGTTAGAAATGTCAGCATCTGTTTCACTAAATGCCAAATCAGCATTTTCATCATAGTAACCGCTATCGAAGTAGCCGTCCTTGATCACAACGCTGGCGCCAACAGTCTTAACACCAATAAACATTCCCTGAACATCATCGGGATTAGTTCCTGCAGGAATACGATCTCTGATGAAGGTACCGTTTTCGATTACAACTTCGCCCTTAGGGCAAAGCAATGCTACATCAATGTTATCACCCAAATCAATTGTGCCATTACCGGTAATGGTCAATTTAGATCCTTCCAGAGGATAGAACATGGGATAACCAGGTTCGTAGTTGCTATTGCGTTCAAACTCGATTGTTTGACCATTCATATCCAGGCATACTTCAACGCCATCTTCAAGTTCCAGCGTATCGTCTACAACGATATCAGCCGTCAGCATAATGGTGCCACCCTCAGCAAATGCAGCCTTCAGTTCATCAAGGTTGCTTACATAATGATCGGGAATATACAAACCGTCAACCCAAGGATGGTTGGTAGCAGTGATATCACCAAATCCGGCATCCAGTGCGGTCAGTGCATCATCAAAACCTGCAGCCTGCACAGCCTGAGATGCAACAAGGATATTCAGTTTGCCATCACCGTTGCCATCAAGTGCCACCATATCTTCGTTGGTAGCTTCAGACTTCAGATAAACCTGAGAAAGGCTGGGATAAGTGGTATCACCTGCAGGAAGGATACCATTCTCATGTCTCCAGGAACCATCGCTCAGTTCAGCACCATCATAGACAAACTCAAACACATAATAATTGGTACCCTGAATTTCAACAATACCAACACTATTCTTAGTCCAAGTCTTATGATAGGAAATACCAATCAAATCAGGATCTGCAGAACCGACCTCGATTGCAACGAGAGTACGAACATATGCAGCAGTCTTGCCGGTGTTCTTAACAGTTACAAACTTATCCTGTGCATTTTTGCCTGCGAACACCTGCATGGAACCATAGGAATCCACCTGCGTCATGCGAACGATGGTATCATCCCAACCTGCTGCACCGGTGCTCGGATCGCCCACGATGGGATACAGGGGCTTATCCTGCTGGAATGCTTCCAGAACATAGCTGGTCTGATTATCGATGGTATCAGTTGTATAGGCACCATCTTTCTCTGCGCGCTGATACTCATACTGCTCAATATCAACATTGCCCAGCGTCATGACGTTGACATCCGTTTCGGTATCGGTCAGATACGCGAGGGTGCCGCCAACGGTCACAGCAAGCAGCAAAGCGATGGACAGAACGAGCGTCGCAACTCTTTTCTTTGCCATAATTTTGGCCTCCTTAATAGATTTTTGTCAACGATTGGGAATCGTACCTCCTTCTGTTCGTTGACGGCAACAGGAGGCGGCTTTTGCATTTTTGCCCGAGGGCAGAAAATAGCAATCAAGCGGCACTCTATATACTTTGAATGCCGCTTGATTGCCGCTCTCGAAAGGAAAGCGGCAACCATTCCCCAAATAAAACAAATAAGGATGGCCAAATTTTCCGGATCAGAGTGGCCAAAAGACCGGTAAAATTTCCATTCCGCATTGTTTTGCACCTATATAGGTGCAAAATCATCATATCATGTCCATATAATAAGGTCAAGAATTTTGTTCTGAAATAAGTGCAAAAATTGAGTGATGATATGAACCACGAAGTAGAAAAACGAATCGGCAAAAACCTGCGTACTCTCCGCGAAAAAGCCGATATGACTCAGGATGAGCTGGCCTGTGCCCTGCAGCTGCGCGGATGCGACATTACAAGAAGCGCCGTGGCAAAGCTGGAAGTTGCGCAAAGACATTTGTACGTAGATGAAATTATTCTGCTTAAAGAAATATTGGATACCAATTACGAAGAGCTTTTGGCATAAAAACTCCGTGCAAAATACGCACGGAGTTTTTTTCTTCATAATATTTATAAAATTAGAGATTCTTCGACTCGCTCACGCTCGCTCAGAATGACAGAACCGGAGTCGTTCCGAAAAATGTCATCCTGAGCAAGGCGTAGCCGCGCCGAAGGATCTCTTACTCTTCATACCAATTGTCTGCCAAATCACCCCATGTAGGATTCATCTGTTCAACCAGCCAATCTTTCTTCTTTCTTGACCAGCCTTTGAGCTGCTTTTCCCTTGCAATCGCAGAACGCACATCCGAAGTCTGTTCAAACCAGACCAGTTTGTGCACATTGTACATTTGCGTAAAACCTTCCACCAGTTGATTCTTATGCTCGAATACCCGCCTTTGCAGATTGTTGGTCACACCGATGTACAGCACCTGATTGCTCTTGTTGGTCATCATGTAAACATAGTACATTGCAAGCTGCTCCTTTAAATTTAGAGGTTCTTCGACTCGCTGCGCTCGCTCAGAATGACAAAAACAGTGGTCATCTCCACCTTGTCATCCTGAGCAAGGCGTAGCCGCGCCGAAGGATCTCTTACTTTTCTTCTCTTGCTTTGGGGGAACTGCTCGTTTGCTGTCTTGCAAACGAAACTCATTTTCAATTTAGCGATTCTTCGACTCGCTTACGCTCGCTCAGAATGACAAAAAAGTTTTAGTCCGTCCCCATCACTTCGCATACAGCATTTCCACAATTCTGCGAACAAGGGCTGTGGGAAGGATTCTTTGCAGCAGGCAGAAGAATTTATACTGCACACCTACCGTATGGGTCGGTGCAAGGTGTTTTTTCGTCACATAGCGGACGACTTTTTCAGCCGCTTTTTCACTGGGCATTCCGTTTTGCTCGTCATGTTCCATACGAGCGACGGAGCGGGAAATTCTACCGTCATACACATCATCCCCCACCGCCTGTTTATTTCTTGCCGCCGTAAATCCGCTTTGAATATCGCCAAGAAGCAACGTGCAGACTTCAATGCCAAAGGGCCGCACCTCGCCCTGCAGTCCGTGACCATAGGCAAGGATCGCCGCCTTTGACGCGGAATACCAGGTTTGAAAGGGAATCGCCAGCACTGCCGCAACGGAAGATACCAAAACGATTTTGCCACCACCCTGCTTTCTCATCACGGGCAAAACATGGCGCACCACACGATCGGCGCCGAAGAGGTTCACATCCATCTGCCGCGATGCCGCCTCCCCGTCGGTAAATTCCACCGCTCCCGAAATGCCAAATCCTGCATTGCAGATGAGGATATCCACACGCTCCACAGATGCAACGGCTCGTGCCACGCTTTGTTCATCCGTCACATCGCAATCAATGTGCACAACACCTGCCTGCGGCACATTTCTTCTGCTGAAATCAAATACCTGATAGCCTTTCTTTGCAAACACACGCGCACAAGCCTTTCCGATGCCCGAGCTTGCACCTGTGATCAAAACCGTCTTTTCCATAGGCTTTTCCTTTTCATCCATAATCAGGACGGGACAAGTCCCGTCTCTACGAGTATAACAAAAAAGCACGGACCAAAATAGTCCGTGCTTTTTGCTTTTTCGAAAGATTACTTCATGGGTGCGGAACCGTCGAAGTCAAGGTTTGCTGCGATTGCTGCGTCGATAGCTGCGATCTGAGCGTCGGTCAGAGTCCAGTCGAAGGTTGCGCAGTTTTCTGCTGCTTCTGCTACGTTGCGGACGCCGCAAAGTGCGGTGGAAACGTAATCCTTCTGGGTGGACCAGTTGATTGCGATCTGTGCAAGGGGCTTGCCGGTCTGGGCGGAGATCTCATCCATAACAGCGAGAACCTTCATGACCTTGGAGAAGTGAGGCTCCTTGAAGAAGGGATAGAAATGATCGCGAGGATCGCCCTTCTGGAAGGTGGGAACTTCGCGGAAAGCACCGGTGAGGATGCCTGCGCCAAGAGAACCATAGGTGAAGGTATCGATGCCGCGCTCAACAGACCACTTCATCAGGTCTTCGTCACGACGAACGACCATGGAGTATGCGGGCTGGATGACGTCGATCTTGCAGTAGCGCTCAACATTGAGCATCTGCTCCTTGGAGAAGTTGGACAGACCGATGTAACGGATCTTGCCCTGCTCCTTCAGCAGGTTCAGTGCAGCTGCGGTTTCATAGAAAGGAGTGTCATAATCCGGCCAGTGGATGAAGTAGAAGTCGATGTAGTCGGTGTCCAGACGGCGAAGAGAGCATTCGCACTCGTACATGACGTTCTCGAAGGTTGCGTCACGGTCATCGTGAGAAGAAACGCCGCGAAGAGCCTTAAGGGTGGTGCCGCCGACGGTGCACTTGGTGGAAACCAGAAGCTTGGAGCGGTCATAGCCCTTGAGTGCCTTACCGGTAACGATCTCGGAGTGGCCGTTGCCGTATGCAGGTGCGGTGTCAACCAGGTTTACGCCGCCATCGAACATAGCCTGAATGGAAGCGATGGATTCCTGATCCTCAACAGCGCCGTAGCCTGCGCCGCCGATTGCCCAGGTGCCTACTGCAAGAGCAGAAGCATCAACGTTTGCGTTTTTGAAGTGTTTGTAGCGCATGTGTACATTCTCCTTCAATAAGAAAAATTTTGTCTATTACCATTATGGTCCTGATCTGGCAAAATGTAAAGCACTTTTGCAAGCCAAAAAACACAAACTGCAAAAAAAGCGCTGATTTACAGCAAACTTGTCACCAAAGCGCAATCAAGCCATATCCATACTTCGTTTTTGATCGATACGCTTTCGCATGGTGACGGTGGTCCCCTCATTTGAAACGGAACTGATGCAAAGCTCGTCCATAAAAGCTTCCATCACGGTAAAGCCAAGACCGGAGCGTTCCTGCTCGGGTTTGGTGGTAAACATGGGCTCCCGTGCTGCCTGAATGTCGGATATGCCAACGCCGCGGTCGGTAACTTCCATCGTCAGAACATCACCCTGCGAGGAAAAATGCAGCTCCACCTGCCCGATGCGGTCGGGATAGGCATGCACCACCACGTTGGTCACCGCCTCCGATATGGCGGTTTTGATGTCTTCCAATTCCCGCACGGTGGGGTCAAACTGTGCCGCGTACGCTGCAGCAAAGGACCTTGCAAGCAGTTCATTTTTCGATAAACTTGCAAAGGTGATCGTTACATCATCCGCATACTGCATCCTCTTGCCTCGCTTTCCTCGTCTTCCCGTTCCACCAGCGTGTACACGCCGCTTAAACGAAGAACACGTTCGATCTGCCCCTGTGCATTGACGATCACCGTACGGCCGCCTTTTCGCCGTTTCATGGCGGCGGCGCGTGCAAGAATGACGCCGATGCCCGAGGAATCCATAAAGGTCACGTCTTTTAAATCAAACACCAGTTTTTTGATCGACGGATCGCAAAGCAGCGTGTCGATCTTGTCGCGTATGCCCGATGCGCAGTGGTGATCCAGCTCCCCCAAAAGCGCGATGTGCAGCATATTGCGCGAGATTACAGCTCTCATTTCCATAAGTATATCCCTCCCGTTTGGGAATTATTCACCATACACAAATCTTTTGCCTTTGAAAAATCTTGTCTTTGATTGGCAGATCGAAACTGTTTTTGAAAAAAGGGAATTTTTGTCTTGTGTGTCCGGGGAAATTCCGACAAATCCTACAATTAATCTTTCCCATCGGCAGGTGATGACAGTTGAAACATAAGATTTTCCGCATCCTTCGCATCGCAGGTATCGTATCTGTGATCGGTTTGTTTGTTCTGCTTTGCGGAGCAGTTTATGTATTTTGCTCTGCACCGAAGCTTTCGCAGATGAAACTGCAGGACCTTGACCAAAGCCTGATGCTCTACGATAAAGACAGCAGCCTAATCGCATCCATGGATGGCGGAGAAGATCGGGTGCTGTGCGATATCGAGACCCTTTCCACCGACACCCTGCATGCTTTTATTGCTGCGGAGGATGTGCGCTTTTATTCCCACCACGGCATCGATCCGCGCCGCATCGCAGGCGCCGTCATCGCCAACATCAAAAGCGGCGGCTACAGAGAGGGCGCCAGCACCATCACGCAGCAGCTTGTGAAGCTGACTCATCTGACAAGTGAAAAGACCATCAAACGAAAGCTGTACGAAGTTGTCCTTGCCCTGCAGCTGGAGCGGCAATATGAAAAAGATGAGATCCTTGAAATGTATTTGAACACCGTCTACTTTGGCGGTGGCTACTACGGCATCGAAGCGGCTGCCAAAGGCTATTTCGGCATCAACGCAAGCCAGCTTGCCCCATGGCAGGCGGCGACCCTTGCGGCAGTATTGAAGGCGCCATCAAGTTATGCGCCGCACATTGATCCGCAGGCCTGCCGCATCCGCCGCGATCTGATTTTGAACATCATGGCACAGGAAGGCTTTTTATCCACGGAAGAAGCCATTTTGCAAAAAGCG
>JAGBGW010000326.1 GCA_017935825.1 Clostridia bacterium | reverse complement strand
CGACCGCACACGTTTGTTTTTCCTCAACGCAAAAGGGCGGCAAGATTGCCGCCCCTACTTTTTCAATTATCTGACATACACGGTATTCACCACGTCCACCACCTGGGATTGCAGGGTCTCGTATGCCGCCTGCTGGCTGGGTGGGAACTGCACATCCATGGGCAGGACGTAACCGTACTCGTAGGAATCGATCTGACCGATCGGTTCAAAGGCAGGTTCACTTGTGCCGATGGGATTGATGGCGAAGATAAACAACAGACCGCCGTTGGATTCGGAAGGAATGTGGTAAAAGCTGATGGAAGTCTCGTGCACTTCCACCCGTACATCCTCCCAGCCCTGAGGCATGTTGAAGGTGACAAGGTAATTGCCCACAGGATGGGTCTGCTGCTCAATCATATCGGAATCCCCCTCCGCACCCGAGACGGTGATCGAAGAGGTGACCTCCTCGATCTGCGCGGCAAGGGATTCATATTGCGCCTGTTTGGCAGGATCGAACTGGGCATCCATGGGCAGCGCATAGCCGTACTCGTAGCCGTCGATTTGCCCAAGAGGGATAAAGGCAGGATCATTTTCCCCGATGTCGTTGAAGTAGAACAGCATCAGCAGTCCGCCGTAGGAAGCAGAATCGCTGTGGACAAAGCGGATGTGCTCGTCGGTTGCCTCCATGGTGACGGATGCCGCCCAGGATGCAGGCAAAGTAAACTTCACCGTATAGCCGTAGACGGTCCTGGTCACGCTCTGCGGCGAAGCTGCAGGCGTGGGTGTCACAGACGGTGCAGGGGTCACGCCCAGTTTATTGCCGTCAAATTCAACGGTTTCTTCCTGTACCTGCTGCACGATTTCCGCCTCGACGGCAGGCGTGGGCGCAGGTGTTTCCTGCTCAAAATACGAACAGCCGCAAAAAAGCAGACTTACCAGCAGCAAAACTGCAATTGTTTTGGAACGATCCATCACAAGTTCCTCCAATTTTTACCTACAAAATGTTACAGAAAGCATAGCATAAAAGTGCACGTGCACGCAAGGCACAGCACATGCAATTCTTATACAAATTTCATTGTTGCCCCCACAGCGAAGTGGTATAATAATAGCATTCTGTATTTATAGAAGGTAATAGTATGCAACAAAAAAGCAACGACTTCCTCGGCACGGAGCGCATTTCAAAGCTGCTGCTTCGCCTTGCCGTACCCACGGTGGTGGCACAGCTGATCAACATGCTGTACAACATCGTCGACCGCATCTACATCGGCCATATTCGCGATATCGGCTCCCTTGCGCTGACGGGTGTTGGCGTATGCATGCCGCTGATCATGATCGTGTCGGCATTTGCCTGCCTTGTATCAAGCGGCGGCGCGCCCCGCAGTTCTATTTTCCTTGGAAAAGGCGATACCGAAAGCGCACAAAAGGCACTGAACAACTGCTTCAGCGCGCTTTTGATCCTGTCGGTGGTGCTGACGGAGGTGCTGTTTTTCCTCAATGAGCCGCTTCTTTTGCTGTTCGGCGCAAGTGAAAACACCATCGGCTACGCAGTGGACTACATGAATATCTATGCACTTGGCACCATCTTTGTGCAGATGACGCTGGGCATGAATTCCTTCATTACCGCCCAGGGCTACACTTCCGTGAGCATGGTGTCGGTGGTCATCGGTGCGGTTTCCAACATCATCCTTGACCCCATCTTCATTTTTGCATGCAACATGGGTGTCAAAGGTGCGGCACTTGCAACGATCCTTTCCCAGGCGCTTTCCTGCATCTGGGTACTGCGCTTTTTGACCGGCGATCGATCGGTGCTGCGGCTGCAGAAACAGTATATGCGTCTGGAGGCGAAAGTCATTCTTCCCTGCATGGCGCTG
>JAGBGW010000325.1 GCA_017935825.1 Clostridia bacterium | reverse complement strand
TTGACCCAGACCATGTGGGGCTCTGTTGCCGACCGCGCCAAGAATAAGGTGCGCGTGGTGGCTGTGATGGCGGCAGGTATTGCACTGGCAGGTGCGCTGTTTTTGCTGGCGGATTTGCCGATCATCGGTGTGTCGGGTCGCATTACGTCGGCGATCATCGTCCTTGCACTGGTGCTGCTGATTTTCTTTCAGAATCCCGTGCAGCCTTTGGTGGACACGCTGGTACTGGAATACATCCGCAATGAAAAACTGACCATTCCCTTTGGCAGAATGCGCACCTGGGGTACGGCGGCATTTGCGGCATGCGCCTACTTTGCAGGACTTGCCATTGAAGCCACCGCCATGGGCATCAAGATCATTTTCTGGATCCTCATTGCGCTGATGGCAGTGCAGCTGGCGGCGCTTGTATTGGTACCGCCCATTGCGGGCATGCAGAAAAAAGAGGACAAGACCCCTGTGTGGTCGCTGTTCCGCGACAAGTGGTTCACGTTGATTCTGGCATCCTCGTTTGTGGTGGCAGTGGGTTTCGGTTACCACAATTTCAGCTATGCAAACTATATCTGCAATCAGCTTGGGGCAAGTGAGTCCGTGGTGGGCATCAGCACATCCGTGCAGTGCATATTGGAGATATTCCTATTTATATATATGCACAAGATCATCAAAAAAACGGGTATTTTGAATCTGCTGCTTGTATGCCTTGTCAGCGGTGCGCTGCGCTGGCTTGCCATGGGTACCATCACATCCATTCCCATTTTGATCGGCATTCAGTTTTTCCTGCATCCGTTTACCTGGCCCATCATGCTGTATGTGATGTCCATTTATATTCAGAAAACTGTACCTGCCCATCTGAATGCAAGAGGGCAGACCATCGCCAACATGTTCCTTGCTTCCGTTGCCCGCGCAGTGGGTTCCCTTGGCGGCGGCGTGCTGGTGGAACACTTTGGCGACGGCGCGGTGCCTGCCATCTTTACGGGGCTTGGACTGTTTACGTTTGTGATCCTGTTTGCGGTCATGATGCTGCTTCGCCGCTGGGGCTGGGGCTTTGCCAGAACACCCGAAGCTTTGAAACTGGAAGAAAATACGGTTATCTGATATAATGGTCAGGTACACTTTGTTATATAAAGGAAAGAAAGAATTATGCTCATCGTAGTCATCGACGGACAGGGCGGCGGCATCGGCCGCCAGATCATCGAACAGCTCCGTCCGAATATTGAAAAAAACACCCACACCATTGCAGCTGTGGGCACCAACACCATTGCAACCGGCGCCATGATGAAGGCAGGCGCGGACTGCGGCGCCACGGGGGAAAACTGTGTGCGCGTCATGGCGCGCAAAGCGGATATCATCGCAGGCCCCATCGGCATTCTGCTTGCCGATTCCATGATGGGGGAAGTCACCGGCGTGATGGCAAACAGCATCGCACAAAGTGATGCCATGAAAGTGGTGGTGCCTGTCAAACGCTGCCATGTGCGCGTGGCAGGCGTGCAAGCGATGGGCATGCAGGATGCATGTGCCGATGCTGTACGTCAGATCCTCAGTCTTCTGGACGAGAAAACAGATTGTATACAATAAACACATAATTGGAAGAATATTTTGTGTTAAACACGAAATTAAGAATTTTTTTCGTACAGCGTACATAAAAATGCAAAGATGAAAAAACACCTCATGCGGATCACCGCATGAGGTGTTTTGCAATTTTCAACGATTATTTTTCACAATCGCAGCTGCAGTCGCAGGCGTAGATCTCTTTTTCCATTTCCTGAATTTCGTCAAATGCACGGCTGAGGAAGTCGATGTCTTCCTGATCGAAGCCTTCCAGGAACTCGGTGTTGAGGAATTCGTCAGCCATCATGATACCGTAGCGCTCGGTGACAAAGAAGCCGCCCATTGCAAGAACGTTGCAGTTGTTGATGGCGCGGCAGCGGTTTGCAGCCCAGGGACCTTCGCATACTGCGCAGTAAACGCCGGGGAACTTGCCTGCCACGATGTGCACGCCCATGCCGCTTCCGCAGAAGAGGATACCGCGCTCAAATTCCTTATTGGAAATGGCTTTGCCCACCGCAAAACCTACCTTGTGGTAGTCCACGGGTGCATCGGGGGAGAGGGTACCCACGTCGGTGATGTCGTAGCCCTGCTGGATCAGGTGTGCTTTGACAGCTTCCTTCAAAGCAAAACCGGAAGGATCAGCACCGATGATCAGTCTTTTGTCCATAAGTAGAATCTCCTTTGTTCAATTTTTACTGCCTTGCGCAGCTCAAAACTTCATTGCTATAACTATATCGCATTTTCGGAATATTGTACAGTGAAATTTTACTTCAGAAATTTGTCGGGCAATATTGAAAGAAATGCAGGAAATACCTATGTTTTTTAAGTTTGTAAACTGTATTCAAACAGGTGATTGTGTAATACTTTCTTAACAATTGGGGCAGAATTTTAATGGGAAAGCATTAAAAAATTTGTTGACACATGCACTAAGATTGGCTATACTCTCTCTATCCGAAAAGCACGCATACGTCCCATGTACTTGTATCCATTCGGTTTGGGGAGAAATCGTTTGGAGATTTTGTTATGAGACTTACCTGTGCATCCACGTATGTTTGCTCGGATTAATGTGTACCCACACAAAATCATATGGAGGTTTACAAGTAGTATGACTAAGAAACTGTTTGCTCTTCTTATGGTCGTTGCTATGCTTGCTATGGCTTTCGTTGGTTGCGGCGCTAAGGAAGAGGGCCAGACCAATCAGGAAGTTATGCAGGAAGCTGCAACCCAGAACACTAACACTGTCGAAGAGACCATCATCGAAGGCGAAGCTGACTCTTACGACGCACATGCAATCATCGACGCACTCGAGCTCGAGGGCGGCCTGAAGATCGCATTCATCGTTAAGACTCTGACCAACCCCTTCTTCGTAGCAATGGAAGAGGGCGTTCGTGAGTACGTTCGTGAGGAAGACGAATGGACCACTCTGCAGTGCGACAACGAGGCAGCTGTTATGCTGACCAAGGCTGAAGACGCTGCAAACGGCGATTTCGACATCATCCTCATGACCCCCATCAACTCCTCCGATATCGCTCCCATCGAAGCTGCTTACAACAACGGCGCAATGGTAGTTCTTCTTGACACCACCGTTGTTGACGAAGGCATCCAGTATTGCGCTGGTACCGTCTGCACCGACAACTACATGGCTGGTTTCATGTGCGGCGAAGCTTTCATCGAAGACATGATGGAGAAGTACGGCGAAGTTAAGGGTCAGGTTGTTCTGTTCGAGAACCCCCAGGGTCTTGTTACTCTGGCTCGTATCCAGGGCTTCGAAGATGCTATCGCTGATTACGTAGAGTCTGGCGACATCGAGATCGCTTACCGCGAAGTTGGTAAGGGTCAGGTTGACACCGGCCTCGTATTCATGGAGACTGTTCTTCAGCGCTTCACCGAAGTTGGTAAGGGCGAAGGCTCTCTGGTTGGCGTTATGTCCATGAACGACCCCTCTGCTCAGGGCTGCGCAAACGCTCTTGATCAGGCTGGTTACACCGCAGAAGATTGCTTCATCTACGGCGTTGACGGCTCCAACGAGTCTCTTGACTACATCGCAGACAACATGCAGCGTGGTACCTCTCTGCAGTACCCCGGCATGATGGCAGCTCGCGGTCTTGCAATCGCATACCAGAAGCTGGCTGGCGTAGAGCTCTCCGACGAAGAGTGCTTCCTCGAGATCTCTACCACCTACATCGATGCTGAGAACGCAGCAGATTATCGCGACTTCTCTTACATTGGTGAATAATCATCAATAATTGCTTTTTGAGTGGCAACACTCGTTAAGTGAATGGAACCCCGGCATTTCTCCCTGATGCCGGGGTTTTTTCATGCCCAAAATACAGCAGGAAGGTGTAAAGAACGCTCCAGATTAAGATTTGCGGGGGATCGGATGACACTTACTGCATGAATTGGCAGGGATTCCCATATCTTGATATGGGTGGAATTGGTTTATACAAGATTTTGTTTGTTATCTCTTACAAGGTGAAATAGAATTTCAATTAACTATGTCGAAAATCATATTGACATTGTGCGCTGTATTGATTAAAATATGGTATACGATTTAATCAAAACCATGCATTTGTGTGGTTCGTGCGCAAAAAAAGCGTTCGTATGATTATGGCTTAAGGCACTCCAACCCGAGTGCTTTGATAGCGGTTTATCTTTTGTACACAGAGGCGACAGGGCAGGGCGTACAAATCCTTTTGGATGGGACGCAGGCTCTATTGTCGTATTTTGATGTGCGAAAGATAAAAGCAGAATTTGTTTATGGGGGTAAAGTGATGTCAAATGAAACCGTATTGAGAATGGTCAACATTGACAAGCGGTTCGGCGGCGTTCACGCATTGGATAATGTATCCTTCGATGTCCGTAAGGGCGAGGTTCATATTCTGATGGGTGAAAACGGCGCAGGCAAATCTACGCTGATGAAGGTCCTTGACGGTCTGTACAAGGCTGACGAAGGCGAGATTTATATCGACGGTGAAAAGGTTGAGATCAACCATCCGCTGGAAGCTAAGGCTCTTGGCGTAGCAATGATCCACCAGGAACTGTCGATGTGCACCAACATGACCATTGGCGAAAACATCTACCGCGGTGAAGAACCTACCAATGCACTGGGCTTTGTTGATTTCAAAAAGCTCTATGCAGATGCACAGCAGGTTCTGGACGATATGGGCATGGATCTTGACGCACATATGCGCGTCGGTGATCTTCGTATCGCAGAGCAGCAGATGGTTGAAATTGCAGGTGCAGTTTCCCGTGCAGCCAAGATCATCATCATGGACGAACCGACGTCTTCCTTGACCGAAAAAGAAATCCGCGAGCTGTTCAAGATCGTTGCTGACCTGAAGGCAAAGGGTGTAGGTATCATCTATATTTCTCACCGTATGAACGAAACCTTCGAGATCGGCGATCGCATCACCGTTCTTCGTGACGGCCAGTATGTTGACACCCGCAACGTTGCTGATCTTTCCGGTGAGCCTGAGATCATCGAAATGATGGTCGGTCGTGACATCGGTGAGGTTTACGAAGGCGAACGTGCTGAGGGCGGCGAGGTCGTACTGGACGTACGCAACTTCTCCAACTACAAGCTCAAGAATTGCTCCTTCCAGCTTCGTAAGGGCGAAATCCTTGGTTTCTCCGGTCTGGTCGGTGCAGGTCGTACCGAACTTATGCGTGCTATCTTCGGCCTTGATCCTCTGGAATCCGGCGAGATGACGCTCTTTGGCGAGGATATCCTCTTTAAGAATCCTCAGCAGGCAATCGATGCCGGTATCGGCATGGTTCCCGAAGATCGTCGTGGCTGCGGTCTTGTTCTGGGCCACAGCGTAGGCACCAACCTTACCATCACGGTTCTGAAGAAGTTCATCAAGGGTATCCGTGTTGATAAGAAGAAGGAAAATGAGATCATCGATGAGTATTGGCAGAAGCTCTCCATCAAG
>JAGBGW010000324.1 GCA_017935825.1 Clostridia bacterium | reverse complement strand
GTCACCAGGTTTCTGCCCGTAACCTGCATGTAAATGACTTCTTTTCTGGGGAAAGCACAGCCGATATTCTGCTTGATCTCTTCGGAAGTTCTCTCGCCCACCAAAAGGTTATGACGACGGCGCATATAGCGCATGATAGCATCATTCATCTCATCGCCTGCCACTTTGATGGTCTCAGCAACCACAAGGGAAGACAGGGAAATTACAGCCACGTCCGTGGTGCCGCCGCCAATATCCACCACCATGCTGCCATAGGGCTTTGCAATATCCATACCTGCGCCGATAGCTGCCGCCAAAGGCTCTTCGATCAGGTAGGTATCGCGGGCCCCTGCCTCGATGGTGGCATCGATGACACTTCTTCGTTCCACTTCCGTCACGCCTGCAGGCACGCAGACGATCACACGGGGACGAAACAAGATGCGCTGTCCCAACACTTTTTTTACAAAATAGCGCAGCATACGCTCCGTCACATCATAATCAGATATAACACCGTCCCGAAGCGGACGAATTGCCGCGATACGCTCAGGCGTTCTGCCCAACATTTTTCGTGCATCCTCACCCACAGCAAGAATACGACCTGTCTCCACATCCATGGCAAGTACAGAGGGTTCATGCAGTACGATGCCTTTATTTTTTACATAGACCAGCACGCTTGCAGTACCAAGGTCAATGCCAATGTCGTTGTTGCCAAACAAATTCCACATTACAATCACACATTTCATTTCAAAAATTACGATACCCCCCTCGGGGTACAGTTTACAGTATAACCCACTGCAGGCTTTTTGTTCAAGTCTGCAATTTTATGGCAAGTTTTACAAAAAAGCTGCATAGACATAAAAGCGATGAAGTCTCTTGGGCAAGGAGGTGAACCTTATCAGTGACGTTGAGCTTCTTGCACGATTGATCCAATGTGAGGCAGGCGGCGAAGGGTACACCGGAATGGAAGCGGTGGCAACGGTGGTAATGAACCGTGTGCGGGTGGATTACGGGGAGTACGGCCGTGTTTCCAACACGATTCGTGACGTCATCTACCAGCCGGGACAGTTTGACTGTGCCCGCACCACACTTTACGGCCGCTACAATCCCCAAAATATTTACAACATGACCCCCGACCAGATCCACTACGACATCGCCAACTGGGCAATTGCAGGCAACAGACTCCCTGCGGTGGCATATGCACTTTGGTATTTCAATCCTTTTTCCACCAGCTGTCCGCCGAGTTTTCCATCCTCCGTGGGCGCACTGACCATACGAATCGGTGAACACTGTTTCTACACCCCCACACAGGACTATGCCTATACATAAAAAAAGGAGTTGCATCATGCAGAATTTTCCTTCCAATGGCACATTGAATACGCCGCCTTCCGAAGACTTTACCAATACCGCCCTGCAGGGATCCATGCAAAACATTCTGCAAGACAATATCGGCGCATATGTACAAATTGAATTTCTTTTGGGCACGCAGGGTATGACTGCACGCCTTGGTGTACTGTATGCCGTAGGCACGGGCTACGTAGTGCTCTATGACGTGGGCAATTCCAATTATCTTGTCTGTGATATTTTCTCTATTAAATTTGTCACCTTCTTTTCCCCCGACGGACAAAACGGCTATATTTTCCCCGTGGATTCCATGACAGCAGATACACAAAGCGCTGTCCCGCAAAATACGACATCACAAAATGGTGCAATCCCCTCCACCACAAGGCAGCAAACTGCACCACGCCGTCCCATGCGACGGTGAAGCATTGTAAACCATTTACAATCCAACTTTTGAAAACAACAAACCGTTTGCCGAAGCAAACGGTTTTGTTTCGTTTAGTTTTCTTCCATGTTTTCCTGCAGGTTTTCTTCTTCCTGTACAACGACTGTTTCGTCCTGTTCTGCCTTTTCCTGTGACAAACGATGTTCCTGCAGCAAATCATCCTGCGTTGCAGGCTCTTGTTTTTTGCTTCGTTTTGCCGTCAACCGCTTCCATACATTGGGCGAAGCTTCTTTTTCCATTGCTTTTGCGGACTTACGCGCCTTCTTTTCCAAATCCCGATACGAAGCTTCGTAGGTCAAAAGATGCAATTGATGCCACATATCAGCCTGCTGTTTATAGTACGCAGCACGCATGTCACAAGGCAGATCCTGCTCTGCTTGTGCACCATAGCAATTTGCAAGTGCTTCCCATATTTCTACACTTCGAAATACATTGGCAAAATCACTGCAGATTTGCACGGATTGAGTACAGATTTCAGAAGCATCCTGCCGCATCGCCTTTACAGCACTGCTTGCTCTTCCCTGTGCCGCACGGCAAATTGCACCTGCGCCTGCAGCATCGCCTGCAGCATCGTACAATTGCTGCCACAGAGCCTGCGCTTGCTCGTGGGCTTCACAGGCCTGCGCAAATTGCTCACCCTGCTGCAGAGCGCGGGCATAGTCCAATTTGCAGACAGCAAATTGCCGTGTCGCATTGACATCCTGCGCGGCATACTGACTGCAAAGCTCAGCACCTTTTTTGAAATCTTCCGCCGCCTGCGCACTGTCATGCTCCATCAAAAGCGTACCCCGAAGCTGCAGATACCCTACAAGCGCTGCACATGCCTCAATATCCTGCCAGGTATCAAATACATACTGCTGCCAAAGCACCCCCACATTGCTGCAGTCCAGTGCCATATCATAGGCAGTATCCTGCGGCAGATACTGAACCAGCTGATCCAGTACGCCCAAAATACCGTCACAAAACTGTCTTGTCACCGCACCACCGAAACTCTCTTCGATCTTTGCCTGATACTGCAGCCGGGCATAACGAATATAGTACCTGGCATATGCCTCCATATCCCCCACTTCCAGTTCCCTCTGGGCTGCCAAAAGCGCGCAGTTTGCACCGGAAATTTTAGCTTCGGATTCATTGGACGATGCAAGATAATCTTCACAAAGCCGATGTGCCTGTACAGCTGCCATGCGTGCCTGCTGCATTTGGCCACGGGAAATCAGACGATCGCAAAGTTCTGCGCACAACACGTCCAGATCCGTTAATTCCTTCAGATCACAGATATGTCTGTTTTCAAGCAGGCAATGTGCAGCCTTGGACAAAAACAGCTCTGCCTTACGGGAAGACCGTTCCATGCCGATGGCATATTTTGCACAAAGGCTCAGCTGCAACAGCGCACGCACATTACCCATCTGGGCGCTGCGCGTTAAAAGCTGAATGCCTTGTTTAATGTCTTTTTTGCGGCCAACGCCGTAAAGATGCATAATACCTGCACCATATCCATCTACGCAAAGGTTTTCCGCTCCCAGTACGGATTGGATCGTTTGCCGGATCTGCCAGATATCATATGCCGGACATGCCGCCTGCACATGACCGCAAACACTTTGCGCCTGCTGCTTTGTAACACCATCTGCCAATATTGCAATCACCGGGAGTTTGGAGTCGGCACAATATGCGCAAAGCGCCGTATCCTGCAATGTTGTCTGATCCAAAAATACCACAAACGCACTGCAGATGCTGGCATATGCTGCATCCAAAACACCGACACAGGAAACAGTTCGATCATCCTGCAGGATACCCACCAGTTTTTCTGCTGATGCTGCATCATAAACCGCCACAAATGTAAGATTTGAAAATAGTTTTCTCTGCACACTTTTCGTCGGCATGGATGCTGCAAAATATGCATCCAGAGATTTTCTTCTGCTTTCCGTCAGCACATAACCTGCATTGCCTGTTTTACCTGCATCAATGCAAAGCAGGGGAAGATCCGCTGCAGCATTATAATCCTGCGGGATATGATCACACACAAGAACATCTGCCTCAGATCGATCCTGACAAAATGCGATATGCGCCTGCAGCAGTTCTTTTGCCGCACATGCAGATGCTTCCTCTTCCACACATAAATAACCAAATAATTCCCGATCGGGATTTGTATATTGCATGATTCCACCTCTTGATCAGAGATTTTTTACGGGGATTCATTTACAATCCGTGCTTTATTATACCCTGCCAATGGGTATTTCTCAACCAACCTTTTTTACATTCTTCGCAAACGGTATCAAAGGTATTTTTCCCGATACAGCAGCATATATCAATATCAAACAAGGTAATTTCGGGGAGGTAAACGGAGTTGAAACAATGCACAGCGATGTAGATGCGCGCGCCATCCGCCTTGGCGAATATATTGCTCACACGGGCAGTACCGTCCGCCAGACCGCCGCAGTATTCTGCATCAGCAAATCCACCGTCCACAAGGATGTGACCGAACGTCTGCCCCATATCGACAGCAGCCTTGCGGCGCAGACGCGGCATATTCTGGACAAAAACAAAGCCGAGCGGCATATACGGGGCGGTCTTGCCACCAAACAAAAATACAGCACATAAAAAAAGACCGGAAGAGGAAGGATGCCTCTTCCGGTCCTGTTGATTCATTTATTCCTGTGCAAAGCGATATTCTTCCACCAGCAGTGCATTATCATAGCCGATGGTGTTGATGTTGCCGCGAAGAAGTCGACGTACATACAGTTCCACGTCGGTTTCCTCGTAAACTGCCTCCATGGCACGGGTGTATGCCACACCGCGCTGCAGGGAAAGCGTCTTTTCCTCCACCTGATCGCGGACGTCCTCAAAGGGAATGGTTTCCTCTTCGTATACGTCGATGGCGTAGATGATGTGATAGCCGTAGTCGGAAAGCACAAGGTCGCTGATCTGACCTTCCTGGGTCAATGCAAGGCTGCCCTGCTTGAAGGCTTCCACATAGTCGATGGAGTCACGGCAGATCAGGTAACCGTTGTCACGAAGGGCCTGGGTCATCATACCGGGGTCCACGCCGTATTCCACGATGAGATTGTCAAAGTTTTCGCCGTCCAGTGCGCGGGCAAGTGCTTCGTCCGCCTCGTCCTGAATGGATGCAGCGCTGCTTTGCATCAGTGCATCTGCTTCTTCGTCCTTACCTGCAGCACGAAGATCCTCGATCTGTGCCTGAGTCTGCTCGTCAAAGCCGATCAGGATATGCTTTACACGCACCACTTCACCGGGATAATAGACGATCAGGTCGCCGCTGTTGAGGTAGGAGATGACACCGTTGGTGTCTTCGCTGAAGTCTTCCATCTGGGTCTCCAGCATGGAGTCGTATTCGCTGCGCAACGTTTCCTCATCCACAACCACGTCACGGCCGTAATGCTCGGTCAGAAGCTCGACGATGACTGCGTCTTCTGCCTGACGAAGGTCCATCTCGCGGCTGAACTCAAACTGATTTTCCATGGTCAGCTTCACGCTCTGCTCTGCCTCTGCAGAAAAGTCGCGCTCTGTTGCATCGCCGCCGGTTTCAGCAAAACTGTCAAGCAGAGCCTGCTCTGCCTGTGCAAGGCGGTCGTCGTAGTACTGGTCTGCAAGTTCCACCACGCGGGCGTAGTTTTCGTCCGTAAGAGGATAAAGCCCAAGTTCACGCGCATGTTCGCGACGGATGATACGCTTTACCATGTCCTGCAGAAGGTTCTGCAGTACCGTGCCGATGATCGTTTCGCCCTCTTCGCTCTGTTCAAAAGCGTCGTTGACGTTCATGGTGATCTTCTGGCGGTTCCATTCGTTCATGACCATACGCTTGGTGATCTGCTCGCCGCAGACGACAGCGACCACGCTGTCAAGGTCCCGCTGGGGGTCCACTTCCACCAGTGCACAACCGGTCAATACCGGCATGATCATGAAGCATACGATAAGCAGCAATGCTGCAAGTTTCTTTTGCATGTTGCCCATGTCTCCTTGAATATGACAAAACTTAAAGTTTCGTCGGGTGATTGTACTATTATAGCCGTTTGAAGTCTATTTTGCAATCAAGGGATGATTTTATCCCTTTTTCTCCTCTGCGACGATGCTTTGCATCACATGACCCAGTTTTTCAAACAGGTCGCCATCCAGATTGTACTGCATCTGGGGCACCACACCGCCTCGGAAGGTGATGCGCCCCTTGGAGGACGATACAAGTGCAAGCAGGCGCTCGGGATCCACCGGCGCATCCGGTGCAAAGAAGATTTCTGCCATCGTGCCCCGATGCATGATGCGTGTAACACCGCACTTTCGTGCAAGGTGCTTTAAATATGCCACGTCGATCAATGTCTGCACGCAGTCGGGCATATCGCCGTAGCGGTCGATCAGCTCTTCCGTCACATCTTCGCGCGCTTCTTCCCCATCGATGGCGGCAATGGTCTGATACGCCTGAATCTTCAGCATCTGATTTTCAATGTAGAAATCGGGAATGAACGCCTCCACCGACAAATCCAGATGGGGATCGGGTCGAAGGGGCTTTTCCGCCTCGCCGTTTTTGATCTGGGCGATGGCCTCCTGCACCATGCGGCAGTACATCTCATAACCGACGGATGCAAGATGCCCGTGCTGCTGGGCGCCAAGAAGATTGCCTGCGCCGCGAATCTGCAGGTCGCGCAATGCGATCTTAAAGCCTGAACCAAACTGGGTGTATTCGGAAATGGCGGAAAGTCGGTTGTGCGCCGTTTCACTCATGACACTGTCGCGCATGTAGGTAAAGTAGGCGTACGCCGTGCGGCGCGAACGCCCCACGCGGCCGCGCAGCTGATAAAGCTGAGAAAGGCCGAAGCGATCCGCCTCGTAAACGATCAAGGTGTTGGCGTTGGGAATGTCGATGCCGTTTTCGGCAATGGTGGTGCACACAAGCACATCGTACTGCCCGTCGATGAAATCCTGCATCACTTCTTCCAGGCGGTTTTCAGGCATCTGTCCATGTCCCACGGCCACCCGAAGGTCGGGGATCAGCGAGCGGATGCGGGATGCAAACCCTTCGATGGACTGGACTTTGTTATAGATAATGTACACCTGTCCGTCTCGGGAAAGCTCGCGCATGATGGCATCACGCACGATGCCGTCGGAGTACTCCAGCACATACGTCTGCACGGGGGTGCGAAGAGACGGCGGCGTTTCGATAACGGACATATCGCGAATGCCCGTCATGGACATATGCAGTGTGCGCGGAATGGGCGTTGCCGAAAGTGTCAGCACATCCACATTCTTTTTCATCTGACGGATTTTTTCTTTGTGTTCCACGCCGAAGCGCTGTTCTTCGTCGATGATCAGCAGGCCAAGATTGGCAAAGATCACATCCTTTGCAAGCAGGCGATGGGTGCCAACCACGATGTCGATCCTTCCATCTGCCACATCGCGCAGGATCGCTCTTTGCTGCGTGGGCGTACGGAAACGGCTTAATACCTGCACTTTTACAGGGAAGTGCTCAAATCGTCTTCTTATGGTCTCGTAATGCTGCTGTGCAAGAAGCGTGGTGGGAACAAGGATCGCCACCTGCTTGGAATCGTTGACAGCTTTGAATGCGGCGCGCAGTGCCACCTCGGTCTTGCCGTAACCCACATCGCCCAAAAGAAGTCTGTCCATGGGCTGGGGGGACTGCATATCGCGCTTGATCTCTTCAATACTGGTCAACTGGTCAGGGGTCTCTTCATAAGGGAATTCCGACTCAAATTCTCTCTGCCAGGGAGTATCTTCGCTGAAGGCAAAGCCTTTTTCAAGGCTTCGTGCGGCGTAGAGCTTGGCAAGTTCCTCCGTCATATCCTTGACCCCTGCCTTGACCTTGGCACGGGTCTTTGCCCACTGGGTGCCGCCCAGCTTGCTCAGTTTGGGCATGCCTTCTTCGGAACCGATGTACTTCTGTACACGGTCCATCTGGTCGGTGGGCACGTACAAAACATCCGTGCCTGCAAAGCTTAAGCGCAGGTAGTCGCGGCGCTTGCCGTCCACTTCCATTTGCACGATGCCGTCATAACGTGCAATGCCGTGCTGGTCGTGTACCACGGCTTCCCCCACCACAAGGTCGGAGAAATCCGTGATGCGCTTGGCATTTGCCATATGCACGGACTTACGCTTTTTCAAAGGCTGGGAAGAAAGCGTCTCGCGCAGGCTTACAAAGACCAGCTTTTCGTCAGGGTATTCCGCACCTGCGCCGAGGGAGTTGGGCACGATCTCCACATACCCTCTGCCCGTACCGATGGGAAGGTCGTAGCCTTCCAGATCGCTTTGCAGGTCCTGTGCGCTTTTTGCATCCGCCGCAAACAGCAGCACGCGGCAGCCTTCACGGCACCAGTGCCCCATCTGCTCTGCAAGAAAGACAAGACGGCTTTGGGTAGAGACCACATTTCTTGTCTGCATGCGCACGATGGCCTTGGGACGAAGCCGTCCGCCCGTGCGTTCAAAGGCATGCAGGTTCAGTACAATGAATTTGGAAAGCGCGGTAAAAAGCGCAGTCGTATCCACACTGATGGCATTCAGTGCCGATACGGCAGAACCCATCTGGATGCTTTCGGTCAATCGCAGTGCAAAATGTTCCGATACCTGATCCATCCGTCCTGCAGTACGAGTGGGTTCATCCACCACGATCTTTGCCTTTTCACCAAGATAATCGGTGATCATGGCACGCTTTGCGGAGGACACGGCAAAGAGCAATTCTTCCTGTCTTCCGCGGGCAAGCTGCATGGAAAGTCTCTCATAACCTGTGAGTCGCTCTTCTTCCCCTTCGCTTTCCTCCATGGCTTTCTTGATCAACATCTCCGCCTTTTTGACGGCACGCTCCCGCACTTTTTCTGCAAGACGCACTTCATTTGCAGGCAGAACGATGCATTCATCCAGCATATCTTCCGAACGCTGGGAAATGGGATCGAACGCACGAATGCTGTCCACCTCGTCGTCGAAGAACTCCACGCGGTAGGGTTCTTCCATACCCACGGAGAAGATGTCGATGATACCGCCGCGTCGGGCGAACTGACCGATGCCTTCCACCTGATCCACACGTTCGTAGCCGATTTGTGCAAGCTGCATACAAAGGTCGTCAGGCTCCACCACGTCACCGGGGTGAAGACCGATTCTCATATCGCACCATACATCGCAGGGCACAAGACGGTACTGCAGTGCCTCCACACCTGCAACCACGATGTAGTTTTCCTGCGTGGTCATGGCGTGCAAAACTGCTGCACGACGGGACAAAAGTTCCAGCGAAGCTGCATCGGCGCCGCTGATGAAATCCCTCGGCGGCAGGCGCAGCACGGGCACATCGGGCAGCAGGATGCGAAGCTGGGATGCAAGCTGACCTGCCTGCATATCCTGATAGGTCACAACCATGGTGTGAC
>JAGBGW010000323.1 GCA_017935825.1 Clostridia bacterium | reverse complement strand
GCGCCGGATTCCCGAGCTGCACGGTCAAGGCGCTTCCATGCAGGTGCGATGGCTGCCTTGTTGGCGGAAACCACGGTCTTACCTGCCTTCAGGGCGCGTTCGATGAAGCTTGCGGCAGGTTCCTCACCGCCCATTGCTTCCACGATCATATCGATATCGTCCGCTTCCACGATCTGGGAGACGTCTTCCGTCCAGAAGGTATCGGGCATGTCAAGGTCGGTGCGGACGCAGTTGACGTCCAGCACCAGTGCACGGACAAGCTCAAAACGCACGCCGTTCTGCTTTTCAATGTGGTCGCCGTTCATCTTGATGACGCGCACCACGCCGCCGCCGATATTGCCAAGACCGAGGAATCCGAGTTTAATTGTTTTCATTGGGTTTCTCCTGTGTATTTTTTCTGTAAAGGATCTCAAGACCCTTGAGTGTCAAAAGAGGATCGACGTGCATGCCGATGGAAAGCTGGGATGCAATTAAGTTTGCAAGACCGCCCGTGGCCACCACGTTGGCATTCTCGCAGCCAAGTTCCTTTCGCATCTTTTCAACGATATAGGCGACCTGCCCTGCGCAGCCGTAGATGATACCTGCCTGCATATTGAGGGTGGTGGTACGGTTGATAACGTGCTCGGGACGGGAAAGTTCTACTGTAGGCAGCTTTGCGGTATTTCGCACCAGTGCTTCCAGCGACGTCTTGATGCCGGGGCAGATCACGCCGCCCAAAAATTCGCCTTTTTCCGAAACCACGGAGAAGGTGGTGGCGGTGCCAAAGTCGATGACGATGACGGGACCACCCCAGGTTTCAAAGGCGGAAATGGCGTTGACGATGCGGTCAGCACCCACGGCGCGGGGGTCTTCATAAAGGATATTCAGCCCCGTCTTGATGCCGGGCCCCACGATCAAAGGCGTGATGTGGAAATAATCCCAGATCATATGCTCGATGGTGTAGTTGATGCCGGGAACCACGGAGGACATGATCACGCCCGTGATCTCCTTGGGCGAATGTCCCACCGCGCGGATCAGCTCGCGCATCTGGATGCCGTATTCATCCGAGGTTTTGACAAGGTCAGTTGCCACGCGGAAGCTGGACTTCAGCTCCCCGTTTTCAAACAGACCGACTTTAATATTTGTATTACCAATGTCAAATGCTAAAAGCATAATTCCTCCTTACCGCCTGCTTTTCAAATTCGCAACAAGCGGTGAAAGTACACGTTCCAAAGCGATCACGATGATCATGGCAGCGGCGGCTTCGAGTAAACCGTTGGAAACACAGATGCCCCAGATGGCAGAACCGATCCTGGAAGGATCGATACCTGCCGCGGCGGCATATTGTTCCGCATAAAGCACCCAGACCATGCCAAGCACGCCCACGGTATTGGTCATGGTGCCCAAGAATGCAGCTGCGCCGCTTGCAATGGCGCCCTTTCCCCTGCCCTTGCCTTCCTGTTTCTGGGAACGTCCGATGAGGCGCTTGATACCTTCATACACTGCCCAGGACACAACGCCGATGAGCATGCGCGGAACGATGGACACAAGCGGATTCATCAAAAAGGGACTGAGCAGGGACGTGGGTGTGGAGATCGCCTTGTACAGGCTGGTCAGACCGAAGATCAGACCGACCCACATGCCCACAACGGGACCTTCCAATATACCCGCCAAAATGGTCGGGATGTGCATGGTGGTCAAATTTGCGATCGGCAAAGGAATGATACCCAAAGGTGTCATGCCAAGGACGATGGACACAGCCGAAAGCATGGCGGACACCACAAGTTTTCTTGTGGAAAGACCCCTGTACTTTTTGTTGTCGTTATTCATTTTTTCTTCCTCCCAATCAGGCTCACACAGGATGCCTGTTAAGAATAAATTTGTGCGGCAGAACCGCGATAAAAGTTCTTCCCGTCCTTCATGCATATGCATTGAAAGCGGTACTGTAATTATAACAGATTTCTATATAATGGGCAAACATCCCTGCTTTGGAGAAAATTTCCTATAAATACGTCGTTAAAGTATTGAAAAATCGATTGTGTACACTTGCAAAATGCTGCATTTTGCCGTAAACTAAATGAATGCAATAGTATATTGCGCAGGTATGAATACTTCATCCAACAAATTTTTTGTGGTTATCCACTACGGAGGTAGCGTAATTATGAGAGTTCTCATTGCTCCCGATTCTTTTAAGGGTTGCCTTTCCGCCATCGAAGTTGCAGAAGCGATCGAGCGCGGTGTTAAACTTGCTGTACCCGATGCAGTCGTAGACAAGGTCCCCATGGCAGACGGCGGCGAAGGTACTGTTGATGCACTGCTGGTCGCCATCGGCGGCAAGAAGGTCCCCGTGATGGTTCTGGACCCCCTTGGTCGTGAAACCGAAAGCTTCTACGGCATCGCAGAGGATGGCACTGCTATTATCGAAATGGCAGCAGCAAGCGGTCTTCCCATGATCAAGACCGAGGAGCGCGATCCCCTGCACGCTACCACCTACGGTACCGGTCAGCTGATCCGTGCAGCTTTGGAGGCAGGTTCCAAGCACATCATCATCGGCATCGGCGGCAGCGCCACCAACGACGGCGGTATGGGTATGGCACAGGCTCTGGGTGTCAAGTTCCTCGATGCAAACGGAAATGAGATCAAAACCGGCGACGGCGCATCCACCGCACGCGTTGAAGATATCGATGTATCGGGTGTGATGAGCGAACTTGCCGATTGTGTCATCGACGTGGCATGCGACGTAACCAATCCCCTTTGCGGCGACACCGGCGCATCCGCAGTGTTCGGTCCCCAGAAGGGCGCAACCCCCGAGCTGATCGCACAGCTTGATGCAGGTCTTGCACATTACGCAGGCGTGATCGCACGCAAGCTTGGCAGAAACGTCATCGACGTACCCGGCGCAGGTGCAGCAGGCGGTCTTGGCGCAGGTCTTCTTGCATTCACCCCCGCAAAGCTTCGCCCCGGCTGTGACATCGTCATTGAGGCAACCCGGATGAAAGAGCGCATGGCAGCATGCGACCTGGTCTTCACCGGCGAAGGTCAGACCGACTTCCAGACCATCTACGGCAAGGTACCTGCAGGTATCGGCGGCGTGGCAAAGGATCTGAATGTCCCTGTTGTTTGCCTTAGCGGCGCAGTGCGAAGCGGCAGCGAAAACCTCTACGATGCAGGCATCACCGCACTTATGTCCATCACGACCCGTCCCATGGCACTGGCAGAATCCCTCAAGCGCGCAGCTACGCTTCTTGAGCGCAACGCCCGTGCAATCACCCGTCTGGTGGCATTCAAAAAGTAAGAATAAACAAAAGTCCCATCGATCACCCGATCGGTGGGATTTTTTTATGGAAGTTTGTGGGGGCACCTCATCGTTCACGCGCCGCGTGTCCGCTAAGGCACCCAATTGACGGATGAAGTTTTCTTTCCTGCAGCAATTCGGACGACCCAACGTTTTTGATTGAAATCCAACGTCATCGTAGGGGCGTGCATTGCACGCCCGCATGGCATGGAAATAGTGCAAACGTTTGCGGGCGACCAATACCCATAGGGCACGCGATGGTCGCCCCTACGGCAGCATTTGGTTTTTATCCAGCACTGTAGGGGGCGATGCCTCATCGCCCCGCAAACGCTTGATTCTTGCACCTGCATGACGGGTCGACGTGGGCGTCGTTCCAGGTTGCAAAATGGTCGTCTTTCTCCTTGCCCGTTAAAATTCTCCCTTTTGCTAACCGTCCT
>JAGBGW010000038.1 GCA_017935825.1 Clostridia bacterium | reverse complement strand
GCAACGTCGGTAGCCTGTGCGCCGCGGGCACGCATTGCGGTGAATGCTTCGTGACCGGGGGTATCCAGGAAGGTGATCTTTCGACCATCCAAAGTGACGGAATATGCACCGATATGCTGGGTGATACCGCCTGCCTCGCCGCTTGCGACATGCGCCTTGCGGATGCGGTCAAGCAAAGAGGTCTTACCGTGGTCAACGTGACCCATAACGGTAACAACAGGAGGACGTTCCTTGAGATTTTCCTCATTTTCGTCTTCTGCTGCATCGTCCAGCATGACTTCTTCGAAGGTCTTTTCGATCTTCTGTTCCAGCGTTACGCCGAACTCGTCGCAGACAAGCTGTGCCGTATCAAAGTCGATCTCGTTGTTGATGGTCGCCATGATACCAAGCAGGAACAGCTTTTTGATGATCTCGCTTGCGGGACGGCCGATCTTCTCGGACAGATCCTTAACAGAGATATTCTCGGTTGCCATTACAGCGTGATCGACACGTACCGTTTCGATCACAGGCGCAGCCTGCTTATTTGTCTTCTTCTTTTTGCGGCCGCGGAAATTATCTTCTTCACCGTAGTTCATAGACTCACCCGTCATTCTTCTTTGTGCTCTGCGGTTGAGACCCTTCTTTTCCTGGGGCTCATTGCGCTTGGCGTACTGGTTCTTGTTGGGATCGTAGTTGCTGCCGCCGCGCTTTTCCTGCACGGGAGCGATTGCAGCTGCGATGCTGGCTGCGGAGGAGCGCTTGGGCGCGCCGCCTCTGGGCGCGGAGAAATTGCCGCCACGGTCGCCCTTTGCATCGCCGCCCTGGGGACGACCTGCGTTCTGGGGACGTGCGGAGCGATCGCCCTGGGGACGGTCGGCGCGGGGTGCGCGCTCGCCTCGATCGGGGCGTTCACCGCGGTTATCGCGGCGCTCGGGGCGTTCAGCTTTTGCAGGTGCTTTTTCCTGCTGCTGACCGGGCTCAGGCTTGGAGATGTAGACCGGACCGTCGCGGCGTGCTGCCTGCGGCTTGGAACGGTCGCGGGATTCCTTGGTACGGAAATCCAATACTCTGACGCCGCCTTGCGGTTTCTGCTCTTCCTTCACGCTTTCCCCTTCTGCCTCAATGGGCTGATCCTGTGCAATTTGTTCCTGCTCCGTTTCGGGAGCGGTATCCTCAACAGCTTCGGAAGCTTGTTCTTCCTGTACTGCTTCTTTCGCAACTTCTTCCTGCTTGGGTTCTTGTGCCGGCGCGGCTTCTTTCGTCACGGGCGCGGCTTCCTCTTTTGCAGGTTCCTCCGCTTTTTCTGCCTTCTTGGCAGTGCGCTTGCGCTTGGGTTTTTCCTCCTGCGCAACGGCCTTTTCAGCAGATTGTACAGGTTCTTGTACAACTTCTGCTGCAGCATCAACCTGTTTGGGTTCTTCCACTGCAGGTTCAGCCGCTGCAGGGATCTCCACGACCTCAGGTGCCGTGATTTCTGCTTCATTTGCCTGCTCAAGCTTTGCAGCTTCGGCAGCTTCCTGTGCGCGCGCTGCGGCGGCGGCTTCTTCAGCGGCCTTCTGCATTGCGGCTTCGGTGCGTTTGATGGTCTGTGCTCTGTTTTTCCACTGCTGCTGCTGCAGCTTTACGCTTGCAAGCAGTTCCTGTGCGTTATCACACAGCTGGCGGGTCAGTTCACCGATCTTGACTTTATTCGTGTTATTGCTCATGCTGCACCTTAATTCCTTTCTTCGCCAGCGGGCGGATCAGCTTTGATGGCATTCTCCACCAAAATGGCAAGATTTTCGTCTTCTACTGCGAACAAAAGGCAGCTGTCTCGTCCTGCGGCACGGGCGGCACCCACACTTTGAGGGATAGTGTAACAGGGTGTATCACACACATCGCAAAGGTAGCGAAGTCGCTTTGCCGTGCCTTCGGAAGCTTTGTCATCGATGAGCACCAGATAGGCCATGCCCATCTGAACGCTGCGCTTGACGGCAAAGTCACCGCAGGAAAGTTTACGCGCACGGGCGCAAAGCCCGATGGCACCTCTCAACTTTTGTTCATTCATCTGCCTGCAGCGCCTCCCTGATGGATTTTTCCTGCTCTGCAGTCAGGTTCTGCCCAAGTGCGTGGGCAACAGCGCGGATTTTGATCGCTTTATCCACGCAAGCCACGTCGCGGCAGATATATGCTCCGCGGCCGGGCAGCTTGCCCGTAAAATCAACGCGGATACAGTCCTGCGCATCGCGCACCAGGCGCACCAGTTCACGCTTGGGCTTCATGGTACGGCAGCCGATGCACATGCGCATGGGAACTTTCTTCGGCTTCAAAGGGATCCCTCCTTAGATCGAAAGATCAAAGTCGTCCTGTTCTTCGTAAGTTTCTTCTACCATTTCCATCTGATCATCCATCTGGCTCTGGCTCTTGATGTCGATCTTCCAGCCGGTCAGCTTGGCTGCAAGACGTGCGTTCTGACCTTCGCGGCCGATGGCAAGGGAAAGCTGTGCATCGGGTACCAGCACGCGTGCCATCTTCTGCTGCTCATCCGCCCATACGGTAAGTACTCGTGCAGGAGAAAGTGCATTTGCGATGAACTGTGCCGGGTCCTGGCTCCAGCGGACGATGTCGATCTTCTCGCCCTTGAGCTCTTCCACGATGCGCTCAACGCGGGTACCGCGCTGACCGACGCATGCGCCCACGGGATCGATATCATCCTGCAGGCTGCTTACTGCCATCTTGGTTCTGAAGCCAGCTTCACGCGCCACGGAATGGATCTGCACAACACCGTTTCTGATCTCGGGTACTTCCATTTCAAACAGGCGCTTGACAAGGCCGGGATGGGTACGGGAAACCAGGATCTGGGGACCGGTGGTTGCACGGCGGACTTCAAGCATGTAGACCTTGACGTAGTCGCCGGGATGCAGCACTTCGCCGGGCATCATTTCGTTTGCCGAAAGCACTGCCTCGGTGCGGCCCATGTCAAAGTGGACGGAATGCTTATCCACACGCTTGACCACCGCGTTGATGATCTCATCTTCGCTGTCCACATAGCGGTCGTAGATGCTGGAACGCTCCTCTTCACGGATGCGCTGCACCACGATCTGCTTTGCGGTCTGTGCTGCGATACGGCCAAAGCTCTTGGGGGTCACATCGCGTTCCAGTACATCGCCAAGGGAGAAACCGGGGTCGATCACTCTTGCCTGCTCCAGCAGAACTTCTGTGTCGGGATTTTCGATCTCTGCGACGATGTTCCAGCGGCGCAGCACCTGCATTTTGCCGTTTTCACGGTTGACGGTGACACGCACGTCGGTATCTGCACCATAGTCACGCTTGTATGCGGTGACAAGTGCGGTCTCGATTGCCTCGATCAGTACATCTTTGTTGATGCCTTTTTCCTTTTCAAGCGCACGCAGCGCTTCAATAAACTCGTGATTCACTTAAACTGCCTCCAGTAAAGGTCGCCTATATTTTTATTTTGTATCAGTCAAAATCGATGCGGAACAGCGGACGTACAGCGGATACATCCTTCTGGTCGAAGGAAAGTTCCTCCTCGTTTGCCTCAATGCGGATGATGCCGTCCGCTCTTCCAAGCAGAACGCCTTCAAACTTCTTTTTGCCGTCGCGTGCAGCGTAGAGGTGAACTTCCACCTCGCGGCCGGTCAGGCGAACAAAGTCCATATCGCTTTTGAGGGGTCTGTCGCCGGGGGAAGAAACTTCAAGGTAATCATAATCGATCTCTTCCAGCACATCGGTGATGGCACGGTGGAACGCTTCACAGCGGTTCATATCAATGCCGCCGTCACAATCGACATAGATGCGAAGCAGGCGGCTTTTGCCCATGCGCGCATTCTCCACATCCACAAGGTAAATCTCCATCTGCTCTGCGATGGGTGCAAGCAGTTTCAAAACACGCTCTTTGACATTGGACGCCATACGTCCTCCTCCTTTAACTACTCAAACGAATTTCCGCAAAAATTTGCTTTTTTACATAGAAAGAGCGGGAAGAAAAGTTCCCACTCCATCAAGTCTTGCGGTATTACTTTGCGATGAATCATAATTCATGCCCATATAGTATAGCACAAGTGAATCCAACATGCAAACTTTTTCAGTGTTCGCTTGTGTTTTTTGCACTTTTTCGGCAGGAAAAATCAGAAAATTCCTTCTATATTGGGACAAGACGGTGCGCATGCACCGTCTCATCATCAATCCATGGGGAAGTTTTCCAGAAGACTCATCTGGGTGCTTTCGTGAAGACCGGAAAGGACACCGAAAGAGCGCAGCAATTCCACAACGGATTTGCCTGCACGGGTGCGCTTTCTGAAATCTTCCACGGAGCGGAAGGGTCCTGCCCCATCCTCACGACCTGCGGCAATGTTTTTGGCAACGCTTTCGCCCAGACCTGCGATGGCGGTAAAGGGCGGACGCACGCCTTCCGCGCACAGGGTGAACTTGGTGGCATGGGATTCATACAAATCGATGGGCGCAAAGTTGATGCCTCTTGCATGCATTTCCACAATCACTTCCAGCGCCGCCTGAATACTCTTTTCACGGGGATTGAGCTTGCCGCGGCGGGTGTATTCGGAAAGTACCTGGCGCACTTCTTCGTCACTTCGAAGCATCACGGCAGCATCAAAGTCGGTGCCGGTGCGTGCGGTAAAGTAGGTGGCATAGAATGCCTCGGGGCGATAGACCTTAAACCATGCGATGCGAAGACCCATCATAACGTAGGCTGCGGCGTGGGCTTTGGGGAACATGTAACCGATCTTTTTACAGGATTCGATGAACCATTCCTCTACGCCTGCGGCGCGCATCTTGGGTTCCATATCGCCGTCGCCCTTGAGGACCAGACCTTTTCCCTTACGCACGGATTCCATGATCTTGAAGGCATCGATGGGTTCCATCATCTTCATCAGATGGTTCATGATGTCGTCACGGGTGCAGATGGCTTCACGCAAAGTGGTAACGCCGTCGCGGATCAGGTCCTGCGCGTTGCCAAGCCAAACGTCGGTGCCGTGGGAAAGACCTGCGATACGGATCAGCTCCGACATGGAGGTGGGAAGGGTCTCCTCCAGCATCTGCCGTACAAAAGGAGTGCCGAATTCAGGCAGACCAAAGGTACCTACAGGAGAATTGATATCCTCAGGCGTGACACCCAAAGCCTCTGTAGAAGAGAAAAGGGAGATGACCTTTTCGTCGGTGATGGGCACG
>JAGBGW010000322.1 GCA_017935825.1 Clostridia bacterium | reverse complement strand
GTGGGCAAAGATCCGCACAGGTCAGGTGCGCGTGGCCGTAGGTGCACGAAGCGCGGTATTTGCACCTTTTGAAAACATCGGTCTTATCGTGGTGGATGAGGAGCACGAAACAAGCTACTGCGCAGAAAATGCGCCCCGATATGATGCTGTTGAGGTAGCGCGCAAGCGCTGCCAAATGCAGGGTGCGGCGCTGGTGCTTGGCAGTGCCACGCCTTCCCTTGGAAGATACCGCGCGGCATTGGCAGGCAAGTGCGAGCTGATCACGCTGCCCGAGCGCGTACGCGGACTTCCCATGCCCGAAGTTTCCATCGTGGACATGCGTGAGGAACTGCAAAAGGGCAACAAAACCATGTTTTCCGACGCCCTGCGTGAGGCGCTTGCCGAAACCATCTGGAATGGGGAACAGGCAGTGCTGTTTTTGAACCGCAGAGGCTATCACACCTTTGTCTCCTGCCGCGATTGCGGCGAGGCGGTCAAGTGTCCCAACTGCGACGTGGCGCTGACGTACCACAGCGCAGGGGCGAAGCTGACCTGTCACTACTGCGGACATGAGCAGCTGCCGCCAAGCATTTGTCCAGCCTGCGGCTCCAAACGCATCCGCTACTTCGGCGCAGGCACACAGCGCATTGAAGATGAACTGCAAACGCTGTTCCCCGGGGTCAGGTGCCTTCGCATGGATCGCGACACTACCCAAAAGAAGGACTCCCACGAAAAGATCTTCTCCGCCTTTGCCAAAGGCGAGGCGCAGATTTTGCTTGGTACCCAGATGGTGGCAAAGGGACTGGACTTCCCCAACATCACCCTGGTGGGTGTCATGTCGGCGGATACCGCACTGCACGCGCCCGACTACGCAGGTGCGGAGCGTGCCTTCCAGTTGGTGGCACAGGTCGCAGGCAGAGCAGGTCGCGGCGATAAAAAGGGCCGCGTAGTGGTGCAGACCTACTGCCCTGAGGAACCTGCCATCGTTCTTGCTTCGCAGCACGATTATCCTGCGTTTTATGCCCAGGAGATCAAACGGCGTGAGCTTGGCGATTTCCCGCCCTTTGCAAGGTTTATCCGCTTCCTTTTTGTGGATGAGGATGAAAAAAAGTGCAGGGGTTGCGCGGAGCACTTTGCGGCAGAACTGCAAAAGCTGCTGGAGGAAGAAGACTTTGCAGAATCGCTGCTTCATTTCTCCTGTACACCTGCCTCTATCGCAAAGATCGAGCAGAAGTACCGCTATCAGGTATTGATCAAATTCGCGGAAAACTCCAACACCGATTCCCTTGTGGAAAAGCTGATGGATTTTGACAACGCATACGACCACGGATCGGTGATACCTACGATGGAAATCAATCCGCGTAGTATGGTATAATGATTTCATATAAAGATTTCATGTCTATAAACCCAACAATCCCACTGTTCACATAAAGGAGAATGCATTATGGCACTTAGAAATATCGTAAAAGAGGGCGATTCCGTCCTGCGCAAAAAATGCCGTCCCGTGGTCAAGTTTGACGATCGCCTTGCAGGCATTCTGGACGACATGCGCGATACCATGTATCAGGCACAGGGCGTGGGCCTTGCGGCTCCCCAGGTGGGCATTTTGCGCCGCATGGTAGTCATTGACTGCTCCATGGATAAAACCGAATATATCGAACTGATCAACCCCGAGATCATCGCCACCGAAGGCGAGCAGGAGGGCACCGAGGGATGCCTTTCCGTGCCCGGTGTGGTGGGCTGGGTCAAGCGCCCCATGAAGGTCACCGTCCGCGCACAGGACCGCTTCGGTGAGTTCTTTGAAGTGACGGGGGAGGAGCTTCTTGCCCGTGCCTTCTGCCATGAACTTGCCCATCTGGACGGCGAACTTTTCATCGACGTGATGGAATATGAAGTGGAGCCGGAAGACGAGGAGGACGAAGAATGAGAGCAGCGCTGTTCGGCACCCCTTATTTTGCAATTCCCTGTCTGGAAGCACTGCATGCATGTCCCGACATTGAACTTGTGGCAGTGGTCACCCAGTGCGACCGCCCCGTCGGTCGAAAGGCCGTTATGACCCCTCCGCCCATCAAGGTTCGTGCACAGGAACTTGGCGTGCCCGTATTGCAGATCGAAAAGATCAATCTGGAAGAATCTTTGCAGCAGCTTCGTGCATTGGACTGTGATGTATTTATCACCGCAGCCTACGGTCAGATTCTGCGGCAGAGCCTTCTTGATATTCCCAAATACGGCGTCATCAACGTCCACGCATCGCTTCTTCCTAAATATCGCGGTGCAGCACCCATTGCTTGGTCCATCAAGTGCGGCGAGACGGTCACGGGCGTATCCACCATGTTCACCGATGTGGGCGTAGATACCGGCGATATCCTCCTGCAGAGCGAAGTTGCAATTGAAGATACTGACACCACCGAGACCCTTACCGAGAAGCTTGCAAAGTGCGGTGCGGAAACCTTGATCGAAACGCTGCATCAGCTTGCTGATGGAACCCTTGTGCGTATACCTCAGGATAACGAGCTTGCGACCCGTACCCCCATGATCAAAAAGACCCACGGCAAGATCGATTTTGCCATGACGGCTCGTGAAATCGACTGCCTTGTGCGCGCCATGACACCCTGGCCCGGCACCTGGACCACCATGGGCGGCAAGCAGCTGAAAATCTTCGGCGTGGAAAAAGTGGATGGTCACGGCACTCCTGGCACCATCATCGACGGCGATTTCACCATCGCCTGCGGCGACGGCGCCATCCGTCCCACGGAAATTCAGTTGGAAGGCTCCAAACGAATGAAGACACAGGACTTCCTGCGCGGCAGAAAAGTTGAAGCAGGCACAGTCCTTGGAGATGAACAATGACGGCGCGGCAGGCTGCGCTGGATGTATTGATTCGCGTGATGCACAAAGCGTCTTACGCGAATCTTTGCATAAAGGACACTGCGCCCAAGCTTCCCGATGCGCGGGAACGGGCAATGCTGTCGGCATTGGTGTACGGCGTGCTTGAAAAGCGCCTGCATCTTGAATACATCTTAAAATCCCTGTGCAACATGAAAAAACTGCCCCATGAGGTGGAGGAAGCCCTCTACCTTGGTGCGTACCAGATGCTGTTTATGGAATCCGTCCCCGACTCTGCGGCGGTTTCGGAATCTGTGAAACTGGTGCGAAAAAAGAACGCTCGCTTAAGCGGTCTTGTCAATGCGGTGCTTCGCAATCTTGCGCGCATGCAAGAGCCTTTGAAACTGCCCGAAGATGCATTGACGGCACATTCTTTGAAGTTTAATCTTCCCGTGCATCTTGCAAAGCGGCATATGGATGTGTTTGGGGTCGATGCACAGATCCCCGATCTTCGCCGTGTGGGTGTGCGCCTGCGCGATGCATCGAAAAAGGAAGCGCTTCTGGCGCTGTTCAAAGAACAGAATGCAGAGGTGGAACAGCTTTGGGACACCTGTTTTTGTGTGCGCGGCGGCGGTGACTTGGTGGCAAGCGACCTGTATAAACAAGGTGCTTTCGTCATCCAGAGTGCCTCCAGCCAGCTGATCGCAAAGGCGGTGGGCGCAAAACCCGGCATGCGTGTGCTTGACACCTGCGCTGCACCCGGCGGCAAAAGCTTTGCCGTGGCAGACGGCATGGGGGAGGGCGCTGTTTTGTCCCTTGATCTGCACGACCACCGTGCCAAGCTGATCGCACGCGAGGCAAAGCGCCTTGGCATTTTGATCGTTGAAGCACGTCAGGCGGATGCAACCAAACTTTCCGCATCGCTTTATGAAAGCTTTGATGCGGTGCTTGTGGATGCCCCCTGCTCGGGACTTTCCGCACAGGGCAAGCCTGAAATTCCGCTGCGTTTAACGGATGCGGATATTGACTCCCTTGCCGATGTGCAGGCAAAGATTTTGCGCGAAGCGGCAAAGTGCGTAAAGAAAGGCGGCGTTCTTGTTTATTCCACCTGCACCTGGACAAAAGAAGAAAACGAGAATCAGGTCGAACGGTTCTTGCGCGAGAATCCCGAATTCTCCTGCGGAAATCTTGCTGCTTACCTGCCTGAACAATTCAGTCAATACGTTACGGACGACACCATGCTGCGCCTTGACAGTGTCCGCGACGGCATGCCGTCGTTCTTCATGGCGCGATTTGTGAAAAAGTAAATGGTTTAAAGGATATAGATATGGAAAAAGTCGCATTGATGGACTTCTCTTATGAGGAGCTTTGTGCTTTTGTGGTGGAGGAACTGGGCGAAAGCAAGTTCCGCGCCGACCAGATCGGTCAGTGGCTGTACCGCGGCGCAGAAATCGAGGAGATGAAAAATCTTTCCAAAGACCTGCGTGCGAAATTGTCCGATCGCTGCATCGTGGGCGGCGTGAAGATCGTAAAGACCCTCAAATCCCAGCACGACGATACACAGAAGTTCCTCTTTGAACTGCGTGACGGCGAGCTGATCGAAGGCGTTTTGATGGGCTATCACCACGGTCACACCCTTTGCATGTCCACCCAGGTGGGCTGCCGCATGGGCTGTGCGTTTTGCGCTTCCACTTTGGATGGATTGGTGCGAAATCTGACCGCAGGGGAGATGCTCTCTCAGATCGTTGCAGTCAATAAAGAGCTTGGCGGCGGACGTCATGTGGATAATATCGTGCTGATGGGAAGCGGCGAGCCCTTTGATAATTACGATCAGGTGGTTTCCATGCTGCGCCGTCTCAATGAGAAAAACAGCGTTGGCATCGGTCTTCGCAATGTTTCCCTTTCCACCTGTGGTCTGATCCCCGGTATCGACCGCTTCAAAAAAGAAGGTCTGCCGGTGACACTTTGCCTTTCTCTTCATGCACCAAATGATCAGATCAGAAATAAGATCATGCCCGTGTCCTGCGCCTACAATATCAAAGATACCATTGCCGCTTTCGCCCGTTATATCGACGAGACGGGGCGCCGCGGTATCATCGAGTATTCACTGATTTCGGGTGTCAACGATTCCGTGGAATGTGCGGCGGAGCTTTCCCGTCTTCTTCGCGGACTTCGCGTGCATGTCAACGTCATTGCGCTGAATCCTGTAAAAGAGCGTGATTTGAACGCACCCACGGCGGCGCGTGTACAGGCGTTTTTGAAGGAACTTGAAAACCGTCATATCTCCGCCACCAGAAGACGTCTGATGGGGGAGGATATTGAAGGCGCCTGCGGACAGCTTCGTCATAAGACCAAACAGGAACAAAACGCATAAAATTTGTTAAATCATTTTTAACGCTTTTGCCGATATATTGGAAAATAGTGCAAAAGCATATACAATAAAAAGTGGATTACTGTGTAATTCCACTTTAAGCAATTTTTGAGGTGTAAGCATGATCTATGCTGCCGATACGCACATTGGTAATGTGCGTTCCATGAATCAGGATGCATTTCTGACATTTGTCAAAAAGGATACCGACGTACTTGTCGTGGCGGTTGCTGACGGCATGGGCGGTCATAAGGCGGGCAACATCGCAAGCGTGCTGGCCCTGGAAACCGTGCGCGATTTTTGTGACGAAAATGCAGATATGGACGAGACACTGTGTGCTTTGGCGGCGGTGGATCGTGCAAACAGTGCAGTATATACCCGTGCCACGGAAGATGCCGATTGCTACGGTATGGGTACCACGCTTTCCATGGCACAGATCCATCAAACGGATTTTCTGTTTTCCCATGTGGGCGACAGCCGTATCTACCTTTTGAAGCTGGACGGCACTTTTTCCCGTGTGACCCATGACCATTCCCTTGTGCAGGAACTGGTGGATATGGGGCGCATCAACGAGCAGGAAGCTTCCGTACATCCCCAGCGCAACATCATCACCCGTGCAGTGGGCACGGCTTTTGATGTGGAACCGGATGTTGGAAATGTGGACTGGCAAAAAGATGAGATCCTTCTTTTTTGCAGCGACGGTCTTTGCGGACAGATCGACGATGAGAAGATTTGTTCCATCATCAAGGAAAACGAAGGTGACCTTCGCGCGGCTTGCGATGCACTGATCGCAGCTGCCCTTGAGGCAGGCGGCACGGACAATATCACCGTGGTGCTTGTGAAAAACTGTGACGAGGTGAACGCATAATGGAAGAGCGCATTGTTGATTCTCGTTACGTATTGAAGGAAAAAGTCGGCGCAGGCGGCATGGCGGACGTCTACCGCGCAGTGGATAACCAGACGGGGCAGGAAGTTGCCGTCAAGCAAATGCATACCGACCTGCTCAACGACCCTGAATTTGTGCGCCGTTTTGAACGTGAGGCGGTTGCACAGTCCATGCTGAACCATCAGAACATCGTTGCCACCTTCGGGCACGGCACCGATGGCGATGTGCCCTACATTGTGATGGAATATGTGGACGGCATTACCTTAAAAGATTTTATCCAAAACAGAGCGCCCATGCCGCAGAAGGTGCTGACCCGCATTGCACGACAAATCTTGTCTGCTTTGGGTCACGCACATGCAAACGGCGTGGTGCATCGCGATATCAAACCCCGGAATGTATATTTTTTAACAGGTGCTTTTTTCCACATGCCGACTATCCATGCAATACTGAATAT
>JAGBGW010000037.1 GCA_017935825.1 Clostridia bacterium | reverse complement strand
CCATCACAACACGTGATATGGTTGCGAACAGACCGGAACAACGGCGGTTGAATGAGTGGTTGCTTGATGAAAACTATGCACAAATCTATTGTGAGATTCGTAGAGGTGCACAGGTACCATCAGGATTTAACAAAGGTTTTGTTCATAGAAGAACAACAAATGAAGAACTTGCACAGCTAGCCTATGCAGCTTTTTTGCAGAGACCATTTACTGCAAAAGACAAAAAGAGCGCTTTGTTTAATGTAGACTATAATCAGACTGAATACACGATTAACAAAATATATCATGATGTTTTTAATTTGGATGAAAATAATCCATTAAATAACGGTTTGATATTTACGAAAAGAAAACAAGATATAGATGAAGTTTTGTTTGTGAGACAACTATATAAAGAGTGCAAGAAATGGATGAAGGCGGTATATATTGAACGAAATGCAAGCTTAATTGAACGAAGAAATACAGAGAATGATCCGACAATAATTCATGGATACGATAATAGAATTGCAACCAATGCATTGTATTTAGATACAATCGGAATTTGTATGTTCTATTTTATCGCCTTGTATTATGAGTTTAAAATTCAATTCCCGGAAGCAGAGAATGTTATTTATCGATTTGATAAGTATTATTCTGATAAGACTTTTAGAACTGAATTGGTTCAAAGTGCATCAAACTTGTTTTTAGCACTTACTGCCAAGATTCTTGTAAATACTGCTACAGAAAATGGCAAGGCTGGCAACGTTAATAACTGGGTAAGAAGTGCTGCATGTGAAAGTGCTTTTATGAAGGTACTGAGAGATACGTTTGTTTCGGATTGTGACTTGGACACAAAGTATCGAGAATTCTGTGAAAAGTTCAAAGCCTGATCCTTTTGCGAGAACAGTATAAAAAACACACTTCCAACCAAAATCGGAAGTGTGTTTTTCTATTCTTTGTTTGATTACATGTAGGGGAGGGTCGCCGAGCCCTCCCGAAACGTATTTTACATAAAACAAAAACCGTTATCCAATCGGATAACGGTTTTATCTGGTGGAGAATAGGGGATTCGAACCCCTGACCTCTTGACTGCCAGTCAAGCACTCTAGCCAACTGAGCTAATCCCCCAGACGACTAAAATATGATACCACGCGTGCAGCGTTTTTGCAAGAGGTAAGTGAAAAAATTATGCCTGATTCTTTTTGATAAACGGAATCTTCTGTACGTAACTGATGATTTGCCCCGAAGCTACCACGGTGATCAGGGAATAAAAGAGGCGAAGCGGGGGGATGTAGGTTGCGGAAAGGCCCAGGATGATCAGGTCACTGACGAGGTAGACCCACTTGATATCCCAGTGCATTTTTTCGCACAGGGACATGGCAAGGGCGTCGTCGCCGCTTGGTGCGCCGCCGTCGCGGACACAGATGCCGACGCCGATACCCACGAACAGTGCACCCACGATTGCCGCAAGAAAGGGCATATTCTCAATGGGGGGATAGACCTGGGGGAACTGCTCAAAGATCCAGTAGAACACCGAAAATCCACCTGCTGCCACACCGGATGCACCGATGAAGTCGTAGCCGAAAGTCTTCCACCCAAGGAAGAAACACAGCACATTCATGATCAAGCCGGACCATGCAGGGGAGATGGAAAACCAGTGATCCAGCAGCAGGGTCAGCCCCAAGATGCCGCCCTCGGTGATGTTGGACAGGGAATGGACATTGTAAAGCCCAAAGGCCAAAATCGCGCTGCCAAGCAGCAGCATAATAACACGGCGAAACGTCAGCTTGCCGAAAACTTCGTGTAACAGGTTCATGTTATCTTGTATTCCTTTAGTGCAGACGGCTGATAAAGTACACCGCAAGCCCCAGAATGCGGATCTGATGACGGTTGTCGTCGGTGTAGATCATGGGTGCATAAGCAGGGTTTTCCGCGCTTAAAACGATCTGATTGGGGTAGATGTAGACACGCTTCAGCGTTGCCTCATCGTCGATGAGCACCGCTGCGATCTGCCCGTTTTCCACCGTGGGCTGCTGACGAATACAGACGATGTCGCCGTCGTGGATGCGTGCGCCGATCATGGAATCGCCTTTGCAGATCAGCGTAAAATCGCAGTCGATCCCCACGGGAATCTCGTCCTGTCCGCTCAAATTCTCCGTCGCCAGAATTGGCTCGCCGCAGGCGATGGTGCCAAGACGGGGCACACTTCGCATGGCGGGCATGGGCTCAATGCCGGGAATGGAAAAAACAGAATCATCCCAGCCGATGATCTGCGCAGGTGTGGTGCCCAGTACACGGGCAAGTTCTGTCAAAACATGCGAGGGGATCTTTTCGATGGAGCCGTTTTCGTAGCGATAAATCGTGGCGGGGGATATGCCGATCTGTTCTGCCACATATTGTACGGAAAGCTTGTTTTGCTTTCGCAGCTCCCGTAATTTGGTACCAATAGCCATGCAGCCTACCCCTTTCTAAATGATGATTCTATTATAACATATTTGCGCATAAATGCAATGATAATTTGCAAAAATGCGAAATATGCATTGACGGACAATGTGTTACGCGGTATCATACAATAAAAATAGCATAAATGCAAAAAATAAATGCATTTATGCGAATAAATTGGAGGACACAGCAGTGCAGCGGCATAGTGCGACAGAAGAACAAATCAAAAAGATGAGAGAATTCAAACAGAAGGGAATGTCCTGCAGGCAGATTGCGCAGCGGATGGGATTTGGCAAAAGTACGGTTTCTGAATATACGAAGGATCTGTCCTCTGCCAGAAAGTGCCGTAGGCTGCCTCCGCCGCCTGTGAAGCCTGCCGTGCAGCGACATGATGCGCTGTACGATGTGAAGATCTACCTTGTGCGCAAGCGCCCCGACCTTCGTATTCATGTACGGTTGGATCATCGTCCCACTTACACCGATATGATGCGTATCTGCAGCCATTATGGTCTTCGGGCATCAGATTTTGCTGACGATAGGGGAACCGGTATCGATGATCGCATCTATCACGGCACGGTGTATACATCAAACAGCGGCAATTTTCCATTGGCGCGTTTTACGATCTGCCGCCTGCGGGGAGAAGTCTATATTGAAGACTTCTTCCGCTAAAATGACAATACGATACAGGAAACGATGGTTTGATGCAAAAATGCTTGCTGCCAAATGCGGTATATTCTATAGTAGAATTACCAAAACAAGGAGGCATGTCATGGGACTTTTTTGGGAAGAAGTATTCCGAAGCTTTGATTCCATCCGCGCAGACAGTGCGGCGCAGGCGCTGCGGGCAGCAGGTATCGATTGCAGACGTCGCTCCATCAATCTGCTGGAATCGGCGATGTCGGCAAACCGCGGCAGAATGGGGAGCTTTGGTATCAATGAACAGTATCGTTATATCTACGCGGTTAAAGTACACAAACGTGATGTTTCGCAGGCAAAGTATATTCTGCGCAATCTGCACAATTAAAACAGCAGTGAAAGCTGATAAAGAACAAATGCGGCAGTATAAGCACTGATAAGATGCATCATCATATTTGCAAAAACACAGCGCAGTGATCGGCTTTGCCGCCATATTGCAGCCAAAGTTGCCACACAGGGTGTATAAAGCAGACAAAACAGCAGCATGCATGCAGCGTTGATTTTTCCAAAACCAAT
>JAGBGW010000321.1 GCA_017935825.1 Clostridia bacterium | reverse complement strand
GCCCCACCGAGCTGGAGGATCTGGCAAACAAGTACGAGGACTTCAAGGCAGCAGGCTGCGAAGTATACTCCGTCTCCACCGACACCCACTTCGTCCACAAGGCGTGGCACGATGCATCCGATCGCATCAAGAAGATCAACTACCCCATGCTGGCTGATCCCACCCACGCACTGAGCCGCGACTTCGAAGTTCTCATCGAGTCCGACGGTCTTGCAGAGCGCGGCACCTTCGTGGTCAACCCCGAGGGCGTGATCGTAGCATATGAAGTCAATGCAGGCAATGTGGGCAGAAACGCTGAGGAACTGTTCCGCAAGCTGCAGGCACTGCAGTTCGTATACGAACATGGCGATGAGGTCTGCCCCGCCAAGTGGCAGCCCGGCGCCGAAACGCTGAAACCCAGCCTGGATCTGGTTGGTCAGCTGTAAGAGGAACCTACGGGGCGTCGGGTCGATCCTGACGCCCCTTTCTTTATCACTTGTTACTGAACTCTCAGAAAGGAGCACATGATGCGCACTCTTTATGACGTTGTAGTCATCGGCGGCGGTCCTGCAGGACTTACCGCAGCATTATATCTGGCACGTGCGAAATATCGCGTTGTCGTACTGGAAAAAGAAAGCTTTGGCGGGCAGATCGCCATCACCCATGAAGTGGTCAACTACCCCGGTGTGGAGCGCACCGACGGCCGTAGCCTCACCGACACCATGCGCAAGCAGGCTGAAGTCTTCGGCGCTGAGTTTCTGCTTGCCGAAGTGCAGGCTCTGGATATGGAAGGCGATGTGAAGACCGTCAAGACCAATCGGGGCGAATTGAAAGCCTTCGGCGTTCTGCTTGCCACCGGCGCCCATCCCCGCATGATCGGCTTTATGGGCGAAGAAGAATTCCGAGGACGGGGCGTTGCCTACTGCGCCACCTGCGACGGTGAGTTTTTCACCGGCAAGAAGGTCTTTGTCATCGGTGGCGGTTTTGCCGCAGCGGAAGAAGCTGTGTTCCTGACCAAGTACGCAAGTGACGTGACCATTTTGGTGCGTGGCGAGGATTTCACCTGCGCCAAGTCCGCAGCAGATGCAGCAAAAAACCATGAAAAGATCACGGTACTGACTAACACGGAAGTGGTGGATGTGACGGGCGATTCCGCACTGCGCGCCATCCGCTATAAAAACCTCGTCAGCGGCGAAGTCACCGAATACCGTGCAGAAAACGGCGACAATATCGGCGTATTCGTCTTTGCAGGCTATGATCCCGAGACCTCCCTTGTGAAGGGTCTTGCCGAACTGACCGAGCAGGGCTATGTGGTCACCGATGCAGGACAGAAAACCACCGTGGACGGACTTTACGCCGCAGGCGATGTGTGTGTCAAACCCCTGCGTCAGGTAGTCACCGCTGTGGGTGACGGCGCACTTGCCGCAACGGAACTGGAAAAATACGCCTCCCTCATGCAGAGCAAGACAGGTCTTGTGCCCAAGCGGGAAGAACCCGCGCCTGCAAAGGAAGAGGTCAAAACCAATGTGCACAGCAGCCTTTTTGATGAAGCAATGCTGGCACAGCTGAATACTGTATTCTCCCGCATGGCTTCCAATTTGGTGTTGGAAGTCCACACCGATGACCGTCCCGTATCCAAGGAACTGGAAGGCTACATGGCAGAGCTGGTGAAGCTCACCGATAAATTGGAACTTCGAAGCGTCGTGGGTGGCGAAGATGCACCATTCGTCCGCATTCTTCGCGCATCGGGCGAAGACACGGGGCTTGCCTTCCATGGCGTACCCGGCGGACACGAGTTTACGTCCTTCGTACTGGGTCTGTACAATGCGGCAGGTCCCGGTCAGGCACTGGATGATGCAGTGAAAAGCAAGATCCACGCCCTTTCCAAAAAGACCGATCTGAAGATCCTGGTCTCCCTGTCCTGCACCATGTGCCCCGATCTGGTGGTGGCTGCTCAGCGCATCGCCGCGGAAAGTGATTTTGTCAACGCACATGTCTATGACCTGAACCACGTCCCCGCCCTTCGCGACAAGTACAACGTGATGAGCGTGCCTTGCCTGGTGGCAAACGACGGACAGAAGATCAGCTTCGGCAAGAAGAATGCCGCGCAGATCCTTGACCTGATCGAAGCACTGTAAGACAAAACAAAAAGCCTGATCGGTCGATCAGGCTTTTTCATTTTCATCAAAGGTTTTTCTGCTCCCACTCGCGGATGACCACTTTGGGTGCGCCTTCAAGGCCCGTGGGATCTGCAAAATACTTTCTCATCTTGACAAACGCCATGGCATAATAGCTGCCCGAGCAGATGCGCTCATCCATGACCACGCCAAGGGGCATGGAGCGCACCAGTTCCACTTCCCCATTTTTGCCGCGCTTGGGCATTTCACGCATATTACCCATGGCAACGATCATGCTGGTGGTGCCGAAGTTATAGATATGGTGGAAGATATGGTTGGTGCGGATGCTTGCAAGGTTGGTGATGACCATGCTGGTATGGAAGGGACTTGCGTTGATGATGGCACGGGGCAAAAGACCAAACTTGTCCAGCAATTTGAACACAGCCACGCCGAAGCCAACCAGACCCGGAATGCTCAAAAGGATCTTGATGATCTTGTCGGTGGAATTGGTGTCCCCTGCCTGACGGTTTTTGGCAACGTATTCGTCAATGCGCTCCTGCACTTTAAACACGTCGTCCTCCAGATCAAAATAGATCTTGTTCATGGTACCATCGGTCTCACCGGGCTTTAAGACCACCATACCCACTGCAACTTCGTTTCTGGCATAGATGCGCTTGTTGACGATGAAGCGATTGAGCTGGGGGTATTCTGCCATGGTGCGGACAAAGGCGGCGATGACCACCGCCAGATGGCTGACGGGACGACCTTCGGCGCGCTTTGCTTTCAGGTAATTTTGAATGGGCTCTGCAGGAATGAACTGCTCGATCATATTCTGCGCATCGCTACGCTCTGCCATAATATAGGGTGCGACGGTGTACATCGGGTTTGCGTTTCTGACTCTTCTGCCATCTGCTCGCATGTAGGAACCTCCATATGGATTTTTATGATGTTAAGATATGATAAAGAAATAATATAAAGCCATTTTACCATATCCTGTATACAGATAGCAACTCACGTCAGCCAAACGTGACGTTCAAAGCGCATTTGTCACGCAAAAAGGCCCGACACACAGGTGTGTCGGGTCTTTCTTTTTACTGAAAACGATTCAATTCGTGATACACACCAAGGAGCGCTTCGTAGCTTTGGTCAAAGATGCGATACAAATCGCGGTACAGGGAGAAATTCTCCCCATTGGGTTTGATGATCTCGCACACAGGGTTGAATTTTTCGATCACGTCGAAGCTTTCAAACACCCCCGCACCTACGCCGCCGCAGACAGCAGCGCCGATGCTGGTTGCCTCATGCAGGTACTTGGGGATGGCGATCTCTTTTTCCCAGATGTCGGAGAGAATCTGCATCCAGACGCGGCTTTGCGCACCGCCGCCGATGAGGGTGATCCTGCCAAGGTCACCCACCTGTTCTTCCAGAATATCGCCAATGATCTTCAGGTTAAAGCCCACGCCTTCCAGTACGGCGCGGCAAAGGTCACCCTTGCCCGTATTCATGCCAAGGCCGATGAAGGCTCCGCTTGCTTCCATATTCCATCGGGGAGAGCGCTCACCCAAAAGGTAGGGCAGGTAAATCAGCCCCTTTGCGCCGATGGGAGAATTTTTGACAGCCTCATCGATGCAGTCGTAGACGGAACGCTCGTCAAAGCCCTTGCCTGTTGCGATGTTGTCACGCATCCAGTTAAAGGAGTTGCCTGCCGCCTGCATGGTGCCGCAAGGGGTGTAGAAGTTTTCGTCCAGATGCACCCAGTTAAACGTGCGCATCTTTTCGTCAAACACAGGCTCCCTCGATGCACAGGACGTCCAGGAAGAGGACCCAAGCACGTTGTAGGTGCTGCCCTCGCGTACCACGCCTGCACCCACGCAGGCACAGCTGCCGTCGCCGCCGCCCATGATGACGCGTGTTCCCTGCATAAGACCTGTCAGTTTTGCAGCTTCCGCCGTCACATAGCCTGCCGTTGCGGTGGATGCGATGGCACGGGGCAGGATGTCACGGGAAATTTCCAGCGCTTCCAAAATCTCATCGGACCAATCTTTTTTCACAAGGTCAAACAAATTGGTACTTGCGGCATCGCTGTAGTCAGTGCAAAGCACGTTGCACAGTTTTGCCACGATGAAATCCTTAGCGTTGAGCATGCAGCGCACGTTTGCATACACCGCAGGCTCGTTGTCGCGCACCCAAAGCAATTTACAGGCGCCATAACTTGCGCTGATGCGGTGACCAATGATGCGGTAACCGCACTCCATGCCCACGCGTCGGATGAACTCCGCCTCCTGTGCACGGGCACGGGTGTCCGCCCAGATGATGGCAGGACGAAGCGGGTTCAATTCCCCATCCACCAGCACACAGCCCATCATCTGACCGCTGAAGGAAATGGCTTCGATATCCTTTGCTTCCACGCCGCTTGTTTTAAGAAGTTCCTTTGTGGCGCGGATGAATGCATCCCACCAAAGGTTTGCATCCTGCTCCACCACGCCGCCTGCGCCGTAGTGGGTTGGATATTCCGCCGTAAAGCTTGCACCAAGGCTGCCGTCCGCGCCGTAGAGCGTGGCTTTGTCGCCGCTGGTGCCAAGATCATGTGCTAAGATCCACGATCCCATAAGAATACTCCTTTATTTTGCCATGCGTGCACAGAATTCGTCCACGATCGCCACACCTGCACTGGTGCCAAGACGGGTCGCGCCTGCTTCGATCATGGCAAGTGCGTCGTCGAGGGTGCGCATGCCGCCTGCTGCCTTGATGCCGATCTCATCACCCACCATACGCTTCATGAGGCGTACGTCTTCCACCGTGGCACTTCCGGTGCCAAAGCCTGTGGAGGTTTTGATGAAATCGGGACGGACTTCCAGTGCGATGCGGCACAGCGTCTCCTTTTCCTCGTCGGTCAGATAGCAGTTTTCAAAGATGACCTTGGATGTCTTGCCGTAGCGACGGCAGACAGCAACGATTTCTTCCATCTCGCGCTTGACGTAGTCCACGTTGCCGCTTTTGAGCTGCACCAGATTCACCACATAGTCGATCTCATCCGCGCCTTCCAAAATGGCATTGCGGGTCTCAAAGACCTTGTCCTCGATGGTGGTCTGACCAAGGGGGAAGCCGATGGCCGCGCCAACCAGCACCTGACTGTCCTTGAGGAAATCTTTACAGATATGGGTCATGGCGCTGTTAATGGCAACCATTTTGAAGCCGTATTCGTCCGCCTGACGGCAGAATGCTTCAAACTGATCCAGCGTTGCAAAGGGCTTAAGCAGGGTCTGGTCGATCATGCCGGCAAGAGTCTTGTCCGTGAGGTTCATGTTTATTTCTCCTGTTCTTTGATAAAAGCGGAGCAGTTACTACTGCTCCGCTTTGGATTTTCAATACGCAAACCGCCGGTTTACGTCACTTTTGTGAATGTCTTACTTGTTGACAACGTTGATCGGCTCGCCTGCAAGGAAAGCTTCCAGATCCTTCACTGCAACGTCCATCAGACGTGCACGGG
>JAGBGW010000320.1 GCA_017935825.1 Clostridia bacterium | reverse complement strand
GGACGACCTTACCTTCAACAACTGCGCCTGCGGGGTACTTCTCAACTGCGGTCTCCCAGGGATGAGCCTGGGTCTGCTTGTAGCCAAGGGAGATGCGCTCCTTCTCACGATCAAGAGAAAGAACAACAACTTCAACTTCGTCACCGGGCTTAACAACATCGGAAGGATGCTTTACGCGGCCCCAGGACAGATCGTTGATGTGGATCAGACCATCCACGCCGCCGATATCTACGAATGCACCAAAGTTGGTCAGGCGCTGTACGGTGCCCTTGAGGTGCATGCCGACTTCAAGCTGTTCCCAAACCTGCTTCTTTGCTTCCTCTGCCTCGAGCTTAAGGACTTCCTTACGGGAAGCAACAACACGGCGCTTTGCACGATCCAGCTCGATGATCTTCAGATCAAGTTCCTGACCCACGAAAGACTCCATGTTCTCAACATAGCGCATTGCAAGGTGAGAAGCGGGGATGAAAGCACGGATGCCAGCGCAATCTGCAACCAGACCGCCCTTGACAACTTCCTTAACAGTAGCGGTGATCAGGCGACCTTCTTCATATGCCTCGATAACGTCGCGCCAGTTCTTCTTAGCGTCAACGTTCTTCTTGGACAGAACAACATTGCCTTCGCCGTCGTTGACCTTAACAACTTCGACCTCGATCTCGTCGCCTGCAGAAAGAACTTCTGCGGGGTTTACGCTGCCGTCTGCAGAGAACTCAGCACGGGTTACGAAACCGTCGGACTTGTAGCCGATGTTTACGCAAACTTCGTTCTCATTTACGTGGACAACAACGCCCTTGATGATCTGGCCGTTGCGGATACGAACGAGAGTCTTCTCAAACTCTTCTGCAAAAGATGCTTCGGAGGTCTCATCCGCCTCAGCAGCAGCCTCCTGTACAGTATTTTCGACAGTCTCTTCGACGGTCTCTGCAACAGTCTCTGCTGCGGGTTCGGAAGATACGGTTTCTTCCTGGATGATGGTTTCAAGTTCGCTCATGGTAGTAATGACCTCCTCAATTATGCATTCCGGTGTGGAAGCACCGGCAATGACCCCGATTGTGTTTACGCCTTCCAGCATCTGCCTTGTGATCTGTGCGGACGTTTCAATTTTATAGCAACGGTCCAGGACCGATCGGCAGACCTGATAAAGGTGCTGCGTATTGGCACTGTGCAAGCCGCCGATGACGACCACTGCGTCAGACTTGCCTGCAATTTCAAGTGCCTCGCTTTGGCGATTTTGTGTGGTGCTGCAGATGGAGCAGTGGACGGCCAAATCGTCCACATGGCTTTCAAGCGCCGCCAATACGCTTTGCCAAAGTTTATGTACGGTCGTAGTCTGGGCTACGATACAGCCTCGCTCAAAATGACCGAGGGAATCTGCATCTTCCGGCTTTGACAGGACGATCGCTTTGTCATCCGCCCAGCCGTTGATACCCACCACTTCCGGGTGCTCTGCTTTACCGACGATGAAGATCTGTCTGCCTTCCCCCGTCGCCTCATGCACGATGCGCTGAATGCGCGCCACATAAGGGCAGGTGGCATCGACCACTTCACAGCCGTGTGCTTTCAGGTCTTCAAACACTTTCGGACCTGCACCATGCGACCGCACAACGACCACGTCGCCTTGTGAAAGCCTGGATAAATCTTCCACGGCATAGACGCCTTTTTGTTCCAGATCCTCCAGGACCTGTTCGTTGTGAATGATCGGACCCCAGGTGAACACCCTTGCAGAAGATTCCTTTGCAAGCTTTTCCACCGTGTCCACGGCACGCTTTACGCCGAAGCAAAAACCGCCGTATTCGGCCACATGTATCAACATGCTACAGCTACACCCCCATATATTATCACAAAAATTACGTTAGTTCTATATTAAGTAGAAAAAAACATGGCGAAAAATTGTTAAATTTTTTTGAAAAATTAATTCTTCGACCAATTTTCGGCAATTGCCTCAAGTTCAAGCATGGCTTGGGACAGTTTTTGCGCTGCCGCATCGCGGGTGGCGGCATTGATGCGCTCCCCTTCGCCGAGGGTGAAATCGATCTTTTCACCCACAAAGATGCGGGTCTGTTTGAAAAGTCCGCGGCTGTCGATATAGGCAGGCACGATTGCCTTGCCGCTCTTCAATGCGATCCAAACCGCACCTGCATGGATCTGCCCCATGGCATCGTCATGGCTTCTGGTACCTTCGGGGAAAATGCCCACGATCTTATCCTCTTCCAAAGCGGTGACGGCGCGCTTGATGCTTGCCACATCCGCGCGGCCTCTGTCCACGGGAAATGCACCCAGATGGGTCATGATCCAGCCCAGGATTTTGTTTTCAAAAAGCTCCTTCTTTGCCATGAAGTGAATCTGCTTTTTCACATGCACGGCGATGAGGAAGGGATCGTAGAAGTGACGGTGGTTTGCGCAGTAGATGACGGTTTCATCGGGGTTTAAGTGCTCCTGCCCCAGCACTACACGGGGACGGAAAAACACGCAGAACAGGGCATTTGCAAGCCCGCGCGCCAAAGGATACAGATTCATTTGTTTGCCTCGATGATGGAAATCATCTTTTCCACAACGCCGTC
>JAGBGW010000319.1 GCA_017935825.1 Clostridia bacterium | reverse complement strand
TTTCGCTCGCGCATGCGGCGGCGGAAGCCTGTGAAGTAGGACACGATGCGATTTTTGATCTTCAGGTAGGTGACGTTTTCCTTATAACGGGCAGCCGTGTTTTTGGAAAGCATGCGATAGATGGAAAACACCAAAAGCAGCAGCACAAAATAATGGATGACCTGTCCTGCCACGCCCTTTACAAAAATGTTGATGAAGATCAGGATCAATGCAGCGATCGAAATAAACTGTCCCAGCTGGTCTGCGCCGTAGCGGCCAACCATGAATGCAGCCATTTTTTCTCTGAAACGCATTGGCATGAAACTCCTTTCAAGATAAAACATAAGTGCTGATAAAAAAAGATTTACTGTCCGTTATCTATTCTATCATCCAATGCGCATTTCTACCAATTAATTTTTCATTTGCATTGTTTTTTTGCAGGAAAAGCGCGGTTGTATGTTTTCTTTGATTTCGGTATAATATATGGAAATGAAATCCCGTACGGAGGCAATTATGAAACTGGATTATAAGAAGACATTTTTTGTCGGCTTTGCCTTTATGGCAATTTCTGCCTTCTGGCAGATGTACGACAGCCTTGTACCCAAAATTCTGGTGGGTACCTTCGGTCTCTCCACAGGTACACTGGGCACGGGCGGTATCATGGCAATTGACAATATCCTTGCCATTTTCATGCTGCCCCTGTTTGGCTCCTTGTCCGACAAGACCAACACACGCATCGGCAAGCGCATGCCTTACATCATCTTCGGCACCATCGCGGCATGCTGCTGCATGATCTTCATGCCCATTGCAAATGCCACCAAGAACCTTGTGATGTTCATGGCGGCGCTGGGTCTTACGCTGTTTTCCATGGCGACGTACCGTTCGCCTGCGGTGTCCTTGATGCCCACCGTTACGGAAAAGCCTCTTCGAAGCCGTGCCAATGCGGTCATTAACCTGATGGGCGCGGCAGGCGGCATCACCACGCTGCTTGCCATCAGCCTGCTGGTCCCTGCAGTAGATCATCCAAGCTATTTCCCGATCTTCATCTTTGTCATCTGCTTTATGCTGGTAAGCCTTGCCGTCCTTCTTTGGAAGGTGAACGAGCCCAAGCTTGCCGCTCTGGTGCCTGAAGAACAGGATGAAGAGGCAAGTGAACTGCAGAGTGCAGACGGCAAACTTTCCCGTCCTGCTCGTCGCTCTCTTATTTTGATCCTCATGTCCGTGTTCCTTTGGTACATGGGCTACAACGCCGTCACCACCTGGTTTTCCACCTATGGTGAAGTCATGTGGGGCTTAAAAGGCGGCTCCTTTGCCTACACCTTGATCATTGCACAGGCGGCGGCCATCATCTCCTACATTCCCGTAGGTCATGTGGCAAGCAAGATCGGCAGAAAAAAGACCATCCTTGCAGGCGTTCTCATGCTGGGCGCGGCATTTGCATCGGCAGCCATGTTCAAGCACTTCTCCTTTGCCATGTTCATCTTCTTTGCACTGGCAGGCATGGGCTGGGCCACCATCAACGTCAACTCCTATCCCATGGTGGTGGAACTTGCAACAGGCTCCAACGTGGGCAAGTACACGGGCTATTACTACACCTTCTCCATGGCGGCACAGGTGATGACCCCCATGATCTCGGGCGAGATTTTGAAACACGCATCCTTTGGCTATGCGTATCTGTTCCCGTACGGCGCGCTGTTCGTATTTTTGAGCTTTTTGACCATGCTCTTCGTCCGCCACGGCGACTCCAAGCCTGAAGCAAAAGGCAATTTGGAAGCATTTGATGTTGACGATTGATCGTCAACATCAAAAATGAAGTGTGCCTGCGGCACATGAAAAATGAAGTGATGCTTCGCATCATGAAGTGCGCCTTCGGCGCGATGAATTTACCATATTAATATGAAGCGTGTATGCTTTGCTTCATAAAAAACACCCGAAAAATCTTTCGGGTGTTTTTTCTATTACTTTTCCCAGTTGGCATCTGCAAACAGTGCGCGGCCGACACCGATGAGGTCTGCGGCGCCTTCTTCAAGGAGCGCTTCTGCTTCCTTCACGGTCTTCACACCGCCCGTCAACAGTACGGGGATGGAGACTTCACGCTTGATGGCGGCGGACATTTCCTTGAAATAGCCGGGGAAGTTCAAGCCCTGATAGATATAGCCGAACATGCCGCCGGTGATGTCAAGAAGGTCTGCGCCTGCTTGTTCAAACAGCTTGCATGCTGCAACGGCGTCTTCGATGGTTGTGCCACCCTCAGTATAATCACAGCCGCCAAGGCGAATGGCGATGGGGAAGTCCTCACCCACAGCCTCGCGGACGGATGCGATTACCTCAAGCTGGAAGCGAACGCGGTTTTCCACGGTGTCACAGCCGTATTCGTCGTCTCGTTTATTGCTCAAAGGAGAGTAGAACTGGTTGAGCAGGTACCCGTGTGCCGAGTGGATCTCCACACCGTC
>JAGBGW010000318.1 GCA_017935825.1 Clostridia bacterium | reverse complement strand
GGTGCTGTTTATCACAGGTGCTTTGGCCAACGATGAATACAACAAACTGCATCAAAATATTCCGTGGCGGTATGAAGAAGGGGAAGTGCGTGCTTTTAAAAAGAAGTTTCCGCTTTTGATCGCCTGGCCAACGGCGGCAGTGCTGTTGGATGTGGTGTTTGTCATGGTGGGCGTGTCCTACGCCATGACCGAGGCGGGGGAGATTGCCGTGACGGCGGTGTTCCTGCTGCTCCTTGCGCTGATCGTACCCATCTATGTTTGGGCGGGCATGACCTATGCCATGTACGATATCGATGCTTATAATAAGGAAAACGATCCCAAGCAGAAGACTTGGGCAGATAGCGCCTGCAGCATCATCATGCTGCTGGCGGTGGCGGTATACCTGCTTTGGAGCTTTCTGCGAAGCGATTGGCACATATCCTGGGTGGTGTTCCCTGTGGCGGCGATGTTCTGCGGCGTGGCACGGCTGATCCTTGAAATGGTGGAAAAGAAAAAAAGAGAATTAAGGAAAAAAGAACGGTCGTCCTAATTTCGGACGACCGTTTTTTGTGTTCAGAAAAGACTGTTTTCCAGCGTGGAAAGATCCTGTTTCAGCTGCTGCATGGCGGTGTTGAATGCCCGATCCGTTTCCTCGGGGGAACGGGAATCGTCCAGCAGGTGCCAGGGCAGTGTACGTGCCTGTGAAAGAACGGAAAGAGTCAGTGCGTACAGTGGATCGATTCTGTCGCCGAATACGCCTTTTTCCTCCAACTTACGGCTGATCTCACCGTGGATCCTTCGGATAATCGTGTCGCAGTATGCTTCAATGTCGGGCAAATCGTTGATGGTGACCATGCTGCATCCTCCTATGCATCTATGTTCACTTATATTATATCACATTGATTGACGAAAAACGGTAGTGTGTTATAATTTAGATAACAGGAAATCGGATAAAGGAGATCGAATTTATGGGTGAAAAGCGCGTGGATTGGAAAGGGAACGAGTACATCGAGCATCGTGACCAGCATGGTAATATCACCCGAACTTATACGGAACGGGACTGGAAGGGCGATACCTACTACCGTCATACTGACGACAATGGCCGCGATCTGGGCACAAGCCGTGAAGTGACTGACTGGACGGGCACGACCCATACCGAGCATTACGACACAAGCGGCGCCTATTCTGGCAGAAGCGACACCTATACCGACTACAAGGGCGACCGATACAGCGAGCATCGGAACGCGAAGGGTGATCTGACGGGCAAAAGCACGGTGGAACATGACTGGCGCGGCGCGTATACCTACAACCAAACGTATGCGGCGCCCGGTTCGTCTGCACAAACATATTCTCCGTCCTACAGCGGACAGACATCCACAGGGGGGTATCAGCCCTCCTATGAGGGAACGGGGAAGAAAAAGAGGGGGAGCGGCTTTGTCACCTTTATGCTGATTTTGCTGATCGTTGTGGTCAGCGCCGTCTCGCTTCTGACGGTGATCAACGGTTCCCAAACGCTCTTTGGCGCCCGCATCCTTGTGGGGGTGCTGCTGATGCCCATTCTGTTTTTGGTGGAGGTTCTGCGCATAAGACGTGTGTCCGTGCTGCAGCAGTTCGAGCCCCTTCGGCGGGGGAATCTGCTGGCAGGCGCGATTCTGTACTTTGTGACAGCGCTGCTGTTTTTGCTTTTTGCCGCCGTCAACCTCGCACCCACGGAGGCGCAGGGCTTTGTGTTCTTCCTTCTGTTCTGGCTGGTGAAGCTGGTCTGGTCCATCGTCATGGCAGTGCGTACCAAGGGCTTCTGCCGCCGACATGGGTTGCAGAGCGGCGTGGAAAGCGCAAGCGTGGAATATTTGAGTGAGGGGTTCCAGCTTTGGATTGTGGTGACGGAAACCATTCAGGCACTGGGAGCATCGTTTTTTGCCACCATTATCGCCAAAATCATCTACCTGCCTTTCGGTGTGGCGGCGCTGTTCGGCATCACGCTGCTGCTGAACAAACTGACCAATCTGCCTTATTCTGCCGTCATCAAACGGTTTTAATTGGCATGACTTTTCGGATGCAGGGGAAACCTTGCATCTTTTTTCTTGACGGAAAAACCACTGTACGTGTATGATGAAGGCAGAAGATTTGACTCGTATTTCCTAAAAGGAGGAAAAATACATGAAAAAAGTTCGTTTCGGTATTATGGGTGCAGGTCGCATGGCATCTGTTTTGATGGACACTGTCAACAAGATGGACATCATCGAACCCTATGCCGTTGCATCCCGTGACCTTGCCCGAGCAGAAGAATTTGCAAAGACCTACGGCGTGGAAAAAGCCTATGGTTCTTATGAGGAAATGCTGGCAGACGAAAACGTGGATCTGGTCTACGTGGTCACACCCCCTTCCGTACATGCAGAACAGATGAAGATGTGCATCGAGGCAGGCAAGGCCGTCTTCTGCGAAAAGCCTTTCACCCTGACCGCACAGGAAGCACGCGACGTGCTGGCTCTTGCGAAAGAAAAGAATGTTTTCGTTGGTGAAGCCATCTGGACCCGCTACATGCCCATGGTAGCTTCTCTGGAAGCACTGAAAAATGAGCCGCTTCTTGGCGAGATTCGTGCAGTTTATGCTGACCTTGGCTATCCCGTCTGGCACAAGCCCCGTGTGCAGGATTTGAAGCTTGGCGGCGGCGCACTTTTTGATGTGGGCATCTATCCTCTCACCTTCGTGGATATTATGATCGGCACCGATTATGAAAAGCTGCAGACCTTGACCTGCAAAGTCGGCGGTGTGGATCAGGTGGGCACCATCGCAATGCTGTATCCCGACGGCAAGATGGCAAATATCATCAACTCCACCATCGGACCTTCCGACCGTCAGGGCATTATCTACGGCACCGAGGGCTATGCCATTGTGGAGAACGTGAACAACTTCGAGCAGATCCGCATCTACGACAAGATGCACGTTTGCGTCAAGACCATCGACCGCCCCGAGCAGATCTCCGGCTACGAGTACGAGCTTGAATCTGCAGCTAAGGCTCTGGAAGAAGGCGCGATCGAATGCCCCGAGATGCCCCATGACAAGATCATTGCCGTGATGGAAGTGATGGAAGCCATCTGGAAGAGCATCGAAAACGAATAAGCGGTCGGACGGCGAGCTGCCGTCCGAAGTGAAGCATCGCTGCGCGGCGTGAAGTTTGCGCTGGTGCGTAAGTTTTATATGCTTGGAAAAAAGTTTAACAAACGCCTGTAGGGTCGAGGCCATGCCTCGACCTTATGCGTTGAGGAAAACCATACGTTTGCGGGCGGCAAGTTGCCGCCCCTACGGTGATGGAGAAACATCAAACGTCATCGCAGGGGCAAGACTTGTCTTGCCCTTTTTTTATTTGACAACCCACGATGGGGGAGTATACTGAATAGTAACAATATGAATGTGAATCATATAGAAAAAAGAAAGGAATATTGCGTGATGAATGCACAGGAACTGTTGAAAAACGCACAGGCGCTGCAGGATGAGATTCAGGCAAACCGCCGCGAACTGCACCGCCATCCCGAACTTGGTCTTGATATGGTCTTTACCAAGGCTTTTGTTGTGGAAAAACTGAAGGAAATGGGCTATGAACCTGCCGATTGCGGCGAGGGCGGCGTGGTCGTCACCGTCGGCGGCAAAAAGGGCGGCAAGTGCTTCCTGATTCGCGGCGACATGGATGCACTGCCCGTGGATGAGGAGTCCGGCGTGGAATATGCATCCCAGACCCCCGGCAAGATGCATGCATGCGGCCACGATACCCATACTGCCATGATGCTGGGCGCAGCAAAGCTGCTCAAGGCAATGGAAGATGAACTGGAAGGTACCGTAAAGCTGATGTTCCAGCCCGGTGAAGAAACCTTGCAGGGCGCAGTTGCTATGGTGGAGGCAGGTGTGCTTGAAAATCCCCACGTGGATGCAGCCATGATGATCCATTCTTCCACCGGTCTTCCCATCCCCAAGGGCATGTTCCTTGTGATGGAAGGCGGCTACGGCTCCGCATCCTGCGACCAGTACAAGATCACCGTGCAGGGCAAGGGCGGACACGGCGCAATGCCGCACCTGTCCATCGACCCTGTCACTGCGGCTGCACATATCCACGTTGCGTTGGCAGAACTGCACAGCCGTGAGCTTGAAAGCACCACCTTCGGCGTGGTCACCACGGGTATGGTCCGCGCAGGCGTTGCTCCCAACGTCATTGCAGATACCGTGGAAATGGAAGGTACCATCCGCACGGGCGATGAGAAAGTCGAAGAAATGCTGATGCGCCGCGTGCGTGAGATCGCAGAAAACGTGGCAAAGGCTTACCGCTGTGAAGCCACGGTGGAATACACCAAGCACTGCCCGCCCATGATCGCAGACGACATCGTGGCAGCACCTGCCGTGGGTTACATGAAAGAGATGTTCGGCGAAGCCGTGCTTCCCATGTCCAGGCTTCTTGGCGGCAACAAGATCGGGGGCGGCAGCGAGGACGTTGCATTTGTCTCCTCCAAGGTGCCTGCAACCAGCCTTGGCTTCTCCATGTCGCCTGCAAATTCTCCCTATCCCCAGCATCATCCCAAGGCTGTCTTTGAGGATGACGTGATCCATCGCGGCAGCGCGGCTTATGCCTATGTTGCAGCCCGCTGGCTGGAAGATCACAAATAATATAAGCTTTAACCGCCCGATGCAGATCATCTGCGTCGGGATTTTCCTTTTATCCATTGATAAGAATGTAAAAATTTTATGAATAAACGACAAAAATTGCATAAACGATTGACTTATTTTTGAAAGATTGTATACTATTGTTTAATGCTTTAATTGTGCAAAGAATCAAAGAGAGGAGATTTGATTACAATGAATGCACAGGAAATTTTGAAAGCGGCGGCAGCGATTCAGCCCGAAATTCAGGCAAATCGCCGCGAACTGCACAAGCATCCCGAGCTTGGTCTCGATATGGTATACACCAAGCCCTTTGTTGCAGGCAAGCTTCGCGAAATGGGTTATGAGCCCGTAGATTGCGGCGAAGGCGGTCTGTACGTCACCGTTGGCGGCAAAAAGGGCGGCAAGTGCTTCCTGATCCGCGCTGACATGGACGCACTGCCCGTAGACGAAGAGGCAGATGTGGACTTCAAGTCCGAGAACCCCGGCAAAATGCATGCATGTGGTCACGATACCCATACTGCAATGCTTCTGGGCGCTGCAAAGATTCTCAAGGATGCAGAAGACGAGCTGGAAGGTACTGTTAAGCTGATGTTCCAGCCCGGTGAAGAGACTCTCCAGGGCGCGATCGCCATGGTAGAGGCAGGTGTACTGGACGGCGTAGATGCAGGCATGATGATCCATGCAATGACCGGTATGCCCATGCCCAAGGGCATGATGGTCCTTCTGGACGGTGGCAGCGGCATGGCTTCCTGCGACCAGTACAAGATCACCGTACAGGGCAAGGGCGGTCACGGCGCAATGCCTCATCTGACCATCGACCCCATCACTGCAGCAGCTCATATTCACGTAGCACTTGCTGAGATCCACAGCCGCGAGCTTGAATCTACCACCTTTGGTGTCATCACCTCCGGTATGTTCCATGCAGGCGTTGCACCCAACGTCATCGCAGACGTGGCAGAGATGGAAGGCACCATCCGCACCGGCGACCCCAAGGTCGAGGAAATGCTGATGACCCGTGTCCGCGAGATCGCAGAGACTGTTGCTAAGGCTTATCGCTGCGAAGCAAAGGTCGAATTCGTCAAGCATTGCCCGCCCATGATCGCGGACGTTGCAGTGACCGAAGCTGCTCTTTCCTACATGCAGGAACTGCTGGGTCAGGGCGCACAGAAGATGTCCACGCTTACCGGTTCCACCAAGGTTGCAGGCGGCAGCGAAGACTTCGCATTTGTTTCTGCAAAGGTTCCCTGCACCGCAATGATGCTGTCCATGGCCGGCGCTGATTCCAAGTATCCTCAGCACCATCCCAAGGCAGTATTTGAAGACGATGTATTGTTCCATGGCAGCGCAGCCTATGCACACGTTGCAATGCGCTGGCTTGCGGACAACAAATAATCCATCATAATACTATAAGTTAGGAGAAATTTTTATGGTAACTGGTTCTGTATTGGCCAACAGTCCTCTGCTGTACATCCTTTGCAGCATTGGTCTTGCAATCATTGTCGTGTACGCAGTCATGTGCGTCAGAAAAGCAGCAAAGAAATGCGCTGAAGTCGGCATCTCCAAGGAAACTGTGCTGACGGTTGCAAAGTCCACCGCACTTGCCTCCATCGTTCCCAGCCTTGCAATTCTGCTTGGTTTCCTGGTACTGACCACCTCTTTGGGTGGTGCATGGCCCTGGTATCGTCTGTCCGTCATCGGCTCTCTTTCTTATGAGTCCATGGCAGCACAGTATGCAGCAGATGGCATCGGTGTTGTTCTTTCCGATGTTCTGTCTTCTGATGCAACTGTATTCGGCGCAATCATGGTCGTTATGTCCATCGGCGTTTGCTCCGGTCCCATCGTCGTTACTCTGTTTGCAAAGAAGTACTCCACCGGCCTTATGAATGCAAAAGAAAACAAGGGTGACTGGGGTCAGATCATGGTCAGCTGCTTCATGCTTGCAATGTTCGCGGTTTACATGCCCATTATGATCTTGACCGACCTGCCCACTACGCTTACGCTTGTTGTCAGCTTGGTTGTATCTATTCTTTGGGGTATGCTTGCAAAGAAAGCACCCTGGACCCGCGATTTCACCATGGCAATTGCAATGATTGTTGCAATGGCATCCAGTTTGCTGTGGGTCAACCTGTTCGGCTAATAGTAGGAGGACAATACAATGGCTAAAGAGAAAAAAGCACAGATTCAGCTCGATCCCTTCACCGATTGGGCGCATAAAACCGGCCGTGCATTCATGGTGGTGTTCGTCATCTACATGGTTGCAATTCCCTTCATTATGTGTGCAGTTTACGGCTGCATGCCTTCCTTCATGCAGATTCTGCCCGGCGCAGTGACGATTCTGGCTGTTATGGCTCCCATGTCCATTGCGGAAGTCGGCAGCTACACTCCCATTCTTGGCGCATCCAGCTACCTGACCTTCGCATCCGGTAACCTGATGAACCTGAAGATCCCCTGCATCATTGAAGCACAGCGCCTTGCAAAGGTTGAGCAGAGCACCGTTGAAGGTGAGGCAATCGCTCTGATCGCAACTGCAGTTTCCTCTGCTGTTACCATCATTCTGCTGGCAATCGGCATGCTGCTTCTTCGCTTCATCGCTCCGATCTTGGAAGCTCCCGCACTTAAGACTGCAAGCAACTACCTGCTGCCCTCTCTGTTCGGCTGCATGAGCCTTGGCCTTCTTGGCGCCGGCGGCGGCAAGACCAAGATCAAGAACCGTCTGCTTCCCGCAGCAATCCCCGCTGCCATCGTTGCAATTCTTGTTATTCTGGGCATTGCATCTTCCGGTATCGCAGGTATTCTGATCATCGTTATGATCCCGATCACGATCCTTTGCGCACGCATCTTCTGGAAGAAGGGCATCGTCGCTGTCGTTCCCAACGAGAAGGCAGCAAAGAAGGAAGAAGCTGCTGAATAAGCGTTTTGATCAAAAACAGTCCGAAGTAATTCGGACTGTTTTTTCTTTACAAAACTCTTTAATGAAGAAAAACTTGCCACAATAAATCTTGTGTGCTATAATTTTCCTCGTTCGGGGGTGTAGCTCAGTTGGCTAGAGCGTACGGTTCGCATCCGTAAGGTCGAGAGTTCGAATCTCTTCATCTCCACTTCGTCGCCGCAATTGTATCATTGCGGCGATTTTTACTTTCGATTGTTTTCGAGGTGCTTATGAAAAAGACATTTGCCACCACCATGCCCGATGAAGTTGGCGCGTTCCTTGCTGCAGATCGGGTCATCACTGCCTTGGGACTCAATATTACACGTGTCAGTTATAATAAAGCTGTGGATACCCATATGCTCTTTTTGGAGGTGGAAGGGGACGACTTTCGCCTTGATCTTGCGCAAAAGCAGTTGGAGGCATTGGGCTATCTGCAGGGTAATGCACAGGCAGGAAGCGTTTTTCTTGTGGAGTTTCAGCTGCCCGACCGTCCGGGTAGCCTTTTTCCCGTGCTGGAGCTGATCCATCAGTACGACTTCAACATTTCCTACATCAGTTCCCAGGAAAACGGTACGCCCCATCAGTATTTCAAAATGGGTCTTTTTGTGGAGGACGAGCAGAAACTGTCCCATTTCATTCATGAAGCGGCGCTGATTTGCCCCCTTCGGGTCATCGATTACGACAGAAGAGAAAAGGTGCTGGACAATACTGTGTTCTACCTGAACTTTGCCAATGAGATCACCCAGAAGATGGGGCTTGATGAGGAAAGCAAGAACGCTTTGATCATCTCTTCCAATCAGGTCATGCAGATGTTGGACGAACGGGACGGCGCCCCTGCCAAGACCTTTGATTATATCGCAAAGTTTGCAGATCATATTCAGTCATGCAAGGGTGAACATTTCCGCGTTCGCACAAGTTTCCATGATACCAAATGCGGCGTGAAAATCTGTGCCATTGAGCCGCCCTGCGGCAGCAATATCACCGTGTTCTGCCTGGGCGATAAGTATATCCTCTGTGACAGCGGCTTTGCCTGCTACCGAAAAGAAACCATGCAGGTGCTGGAAAATCTGTTTCCCGACTTTTTCCAAAAGCCGAGGGAAGTGTTCATCACCCATGCCGATGTGGACCACTGCGGTCTGCTGGATTTTGCCGACGTGGTGCATGTCAATGCCACCTGCTATGAGAATTTTGAAAATGAGAATGCGGGGGAAAATGCCATCCGCGAGGAAAATCCCATCCACGCGCCCTATGTGCGCATCAGCAAAATTCTGTCCGATTACAAACCGCCGAAGATGGAGTCTTTGCGTTTGATCCCTGAGGCTTCGGGAGATGCGCCTGCGCCCTTCACACGCATCGGCACGCTGGAACTTGCTCCCTTCTGCTTTGAGGTTTATCAAGGCAAGGGTGGTCATGTCAAAGGCGAGATGGTCTATGTGGAAAGAAGTGAGCACATTGCATTCACAGGCGATATCTTCGTCAACGTCCGCGGCTTTACCGAAGAGCAGGCGGCATTCAACCTGCTGGCACCCTATCTGATGACATCGGTGGACACCGCACCCGATACAGCCAAACTGCAGAGAAAAGCCCTGTCCGCCCTTCTTGGAAAAGGGACCTGGCGTATCTTCTCGGGTCACGGCTCCGTGGCGGAAGTGACAAATGAATAAATAAAAAGACAGGTTTCATACCTGTCTTTTAACTTTATAAGTAATTAAATCGAAACGCGAAGCGTTTTGCTTCATGCTGCATGAAGTGCAGCGCTTCATGGAAGCGAAGCTTCCGCTTCATATTTGCGAAGCAAATGCTTCGCTAAAAAAGAGTTGGTGCTGAACCAACTCTTTTTTACAACAGATGCCCGATGGTCAGCCGTGTCTGCATGTCGATTTGGAGCAGTTCTGCTTCCAGTCGCCGAAATACGCTGTGAAGCTGGTAATACGGCGCATCGCTTTGCAGATACCCCTGCAGTTCATAGATGGTCGCCTGCGCCTCATCCAACACGGAATGGTCGATGAACACTTCCCAGTATTCCCGTTTCTCATCCCAGTCGGTGACAAGGCGGTCGCAAAGCGCTTTTGCTTGCGAGAAGTCCCCTGTTTCCACCAACTGATGCAGTTGTTCAAACTGCGCTTCAAAGTCTTTGATCTGCCCATGCATGTGGTCTTGCACCAGCCATGCACAAAGCACGATCAGCACAACGACGGCACTTACCCAGATGTATCGCCTCACGACGCCGCCTCCTTGCTTTGGAAATACACGCCGCCACACTCGTCCACCGTCAACAGCAGCACGTCCTGTATGTCCGCTGCTCCATGTTTCTTCAACATTTTTTCAAGCCACGCGCCGTTGTGCCCACTTTTTTTTAGGTTGGAATGGGAAAGGTGTCCGTCCGCAATTAAGGTGAAGCACACCCCCGTCTGCGGCACGTCAAGTCCGATGTCCGATGCGCTCAGGGGTTCATCTTTCTGCCACGGGAATACGGAAAGATCCCCCGAGGGTTCCAGCACCGCCGTGTCGATCTTTTTGATATCGCAGTAGCCGCAGACCCGAAGCTGTTCCAATAAATCATCCACGCAGATGCGCTGACGGCAAAGCTCATCCTGTATGATTTTCCCATGGCGGATCAGGATGGTGGGCTGTCCCACAAAAATCTTGCGCATTTTTCTGCTTTTCAGAGTCAGGATGCTGATGGTCATTTGCCCAAGCAGCAGCGCCAAAATGGGCATAAGCCCGTGGAAGAGGGGGATATTGTCGTCTGCAAGCGGTGTTGCCGCCAAATCTGCGATCAGCAGCATGAAGACAAATTCCGATGGTTTCATCTGTCCCACTTCCGACTTTCCGCCCACGCGCAGCACCACGATCACTAAGATATAGATGATCAGCGTGCGGATAAAAATGTTGACCATGCACACACCCTCCCTTTTTAATCTTATTTTTACCCGATGGGGACAAAATATGTGCATTGACAACCGCTGGGGGAAGTGATAATATAATTGAGTACAAATCAATACGGTCTGTTAGCTCAGTTGGCAGAGCACTGTGTTCACATCGCAGGGGTCACTGGTTCGAGCCCAGTACAGACCATTCAAGAAAAGTCTTTGTCTTGTTGACAAAGACTTTTTGTCATGGAAAGAATTATGTTAAGTTTGCATTTACATAAATTTCCGAACGTTATGTTAAAGACCTGTCAAGAAACCGTTGCGCAGCCCACAAACACATGAAAAAACCTTGACCTTGTTATGAAATTTGTTAATATAAGGGGGCAGGCACTTCCTGCATGAAGGAATTTGAAGGAGAAACTTCACAATGGATGCATTTACCCTCAAAGTGTTTATCGCCATGGTATGTTACATGGCAGTGGTCATCGGCATTGGTCTTTACTTTGCCAAGCGCGCACAGCAAAGCAGTGAAAACTACTTCCTGGGCGGCCGTTCTCTTGGTCCCTGGGTGGCAGCCATGAGCGCGGAAGCCAGCGACATGAGCGGCTGGCTGCTGATGGGGCTGCCCGGCGTTGCCTATTGGTGCGGCATCGCAGACGCATCCTGGACCGCCATCGGCCTTGCACTTGGTACTTATATCAACTGGCTCATCGTGGCAAAGCGCCTTCGCCAGTATTCCACCGTGTCCGGCAATGCAATTACGCTGCCCGAATTCTTCTCCAACCGTTTCCACGAGAAGAAAAAGGTGATCCTTGGCATCGCGGCAGTGTTTATTCTGGTGTTCTTCACCGTGTATGCTGCAAGCTGCTTTGTGACCTGCGGTAAGCTGTTCGGCACGCTGTTTGGTCTTGATTATCACTGGATGATGATCGCGGGCGCGCTGTTCGTCATCTTCTATACTTTTATCGGCGGCTTCCTTGCAGAATCTGCTTCTGACTTCATGCAGGCGATCGTCATGGTCTTCGCTCTGCTGGTCATCCTCACCGTCGGTACCCGTGCAGCAGGCGGCTTGGATGCCGTGATCGCAAACGCAAAGGCAATTCCCGGCTACTTCTCTTTGACCTCCATGGCATCGCCCACCCTTGGCGCAGACGGTCTGCAGGTCATCGAAAACGGCGCACCCGTCTTCGGCGAGGCAGTGCCCTACACCTTCCTTACCATCTGCTCCTGCATGGCATGGGGTCTTGGTTACTTCGGCATGCCTCAGGTTCTGCTGCGATTTATGGCAATTTGCCGCGTGGATGAACTCAAGTCCTCCCGCCGCATTGCAACCGTATGGGTCGTCATCTCCCTTGCAGCAGCCGTATTCATCGGTGTGGTCGGCCGTGTACTGTTCGGCACCGAGGAAAACCTTCTGACTGCAGGCGGCGCAGAGAATGTCTTCATCGTTCTTTCCGAGAATCTTCTGCCGGCACTGTTTGCAGGTGTGGTCATGGCAGGTATCCTTGCAGCAACCATTTCCTCTTCCGACTCTTATCTTTTGATCGCCGCCAGCGCATGCGCAAAGAACCTTTACGGCGGCATTGCAAAGCGTGATGCAACCGATCGCCAGATCATGCGCGTGACCCGTATCGTGCTGCTTGTGATCTCCCTGATCGGCATGGTCATTGCATGGAACGAAGACAGCGTCATTTTCACCATCGTATCCTTCGCATGGGCAGGCTTTGGTGCGACTTTTGGTCCCATCATGCTGTTCTCCCTGTTCTGGAAGCGCACCACCCGTGCAGGCGCCATCGCAGGTATGCTTTCCGGCGGCATCATGGTCTTTGTCTGGAAGCTTCTTTTGAAGCCCCTGGGCGGCATCTTCGCCATCTACGAGCTTCTTCCCGCATTCATCATTTCCTCCATCGTAATCTTGGTGGTATCGCTTATCACTCCCGAACCCGCAAAGGAAATTCAGGACGAGTTCGAGAAAGCCAAGGCATACACCGACTAAAGCAAGCAAAAAAGGCATCCAAACGGATGCCTTTTTTCTTTGTGAAATTGTAGGCCGGGGGCTTGCTCCCGCCGTGCCTGTTACAGCACTGCCATTTTGTTATCCTTCATCGGCAGCTGATCCAGCACCGTCTGGATGAACAGATCCCAAAGTCTCCATTCATGGACACCGGGTGCTTCTTCCCAGAAGTAAGGCACTTTCAATTCATCCAGTAGCGCGCGGAAACGGACGTTGGGCTCCCATGCAAGGGGGTCTTCCGTACCGCAGGAAAGATACAGCTTGGGAAGTTCCACACCGCGTTCTACCTGCTTTCTGATCAGCAGGAACAGGTTGTTCTGCTCACTTGCAAGATACTCCGCAGGAGAACCGAAGTTCATCATGAAGTGGGACAGCTGATCAAACAGCGGATAGTTTTCCTCTCTCAGATGCTCAAATTCAGCGGGAGACTTAAAGTCCTGCCATTCTTCGGGCAGATGGCAAAGGCGGTCCACACCGCTGGACAGACCTGCCGCCATGGCGTACTTTTCGGGGTAGTTCAAGCCTGCCTTGAGTGCGCCGTAGCCACCCATGGAAAGACCTGCGATGAAGGTGTCCTCTCTCTTGGTGCTGATGCGGAACATCTTGCTGCAGAAATCGGGCAGCTCCTTGGTGATGAAGTCGAGGTAATTGTGTCCGTATTTTTGGTTGCAATAGGCGGAAAGATGTCCATTGGGCATGACCACTGCCAGCTTTCTGCCTGCGCAGTAGCGTTCGATGGAGGTACGTCTTTGCCAGATGGTGTGGTCGTCGGTGGTGCCGTGCAGAAGGTACAGACAGGGCAGAAGTTCCACGCCGTCCCAAGCAGAGCCGTCCACGCCGATGCCCTGCGCAGGTTCGGGCAGGATCACGTCAATGCTGCTTGCCATACGCAGCGTCTTGGAATAGAAGTTTACATGTAAAAGGGCCATAGTTTTTTCCTCCGAAAAATTATGTGAAATTTGAAAAATCGGGTTGGTCAGTTGCCGTATCGGGCTGCAGGGGATAATTTTCAATATACTGCCATGCTGCGAGGTATTCCTTTTCGTTTCGCATAACCCGATCATAGAAAGATTTTTGCCAAAGCGGTACACCTGCCTGCATGGAGCAAACCCGTTTTAGCTGTCCTACCACGGTAGACAACGTAGGGGCGGCAACCTGCCGCCCGCAGAACGTTCCGCTT
>JAGBGW010000317.1 GCA_017935825.1 Clostridia bacterium | reverse complement strand
CATCCTCGCAGTGTGCAGTGATCATCTTGCCAAGGGATTTGGCTTTGCGCATCGCCTCACGCATCATATCGTCATGCTGTACACCCTTGCCGTCGTCGGAGAAGCCTGCAACATAAGGTGCCATCGCTTCCATGTCGCTCAATGCTTCGCCCTTCTGTGCCTTGGTGATGGTACCGTAGGGCAGCACATGGATGCAGGCGTCTTCGTTGATGATATCAAGCTGTGCCTGCAGATTCTCCATGCAGTCGGGCACGGGATTCAGATTGGGCATGGCACACACGGTGGTGTAGCCGCCGTGGGCAGAAGCTTCACTGCCCGTTTTGATGGTTTCCTTATACGAAAAACCCGGCTGCCGAAGATGCACATGCACATCGACAAAACCGGGAAAAATATAACGGCTGCAGCGAATATCATCTGCACCCTGTTTTTCTTCAATTGCAACAATACGACCGTCATCGAGGATCAGATCGCAAAAATGAAATGCGCCATCCATATAAACCATGCTGTCGGAAATCTTACGCATCATCTGTCACCTCATACGTCTTTCATACGTTTTTTTGCAAAACAAAAAACCTCGCCCATGCGCGGACAAGATTCTCTTCACAACAAAACGGCGCAGCGAATCATCCGCTCCCCCAAATTCCTTATGAACGATCTTTCCGGCATCTCTGTACCGGGATTAAAGACTGTTTTACACGCCTTCAATTATACGCAGACGGGGCGCATTTTGTCAATATGCGGCGCCTGTTTCCTGTCCATTTTCTTTTGCCTTTTTGATGCATTTTGTCATGTTTGTGTGTAAATCAAAAATTACGCTTCGTAAATATACCATAAGTGTGGTACAATGGATTTTGTATCATTATTAAAAGGAAATTTATGGTATGAATCTGACATTTTCCAAGGGCTTAAAGCACGGCATCCCCATCGCGCTTGGCTACCTTTCCGTGTCCTTCGGCTTCGGCATCATGGCGGTGCGCGCAGGGCTTAGCGTCCTTGCAGCCGTGGGCATTTCCATCACCAACGTCACCTCCGCAGGACAGGCGGCAGGCGTGGGCATCATTGCCGCAGGCGGCACGCTGATCGAAATGATTTTGACCCAGTTTATCATCAACCTGCGCTATTCGCTGATGGGACTTTCCCTTTCCCAGAAACTGGATGAAAGCTTCACCACGCCCCAGCGCATGCTGATCGCCTTCGGCATCACCGACGAGATCTTCGCAGTGTCCTCTTCCCAGGAGGGCAAGATCAACACAAAATACATGTACGGTCTAATCCTGATCTCCGTCCTTGGCTGGGTGATGGGCACCTTCCTTGGTGCATCCGCAGGACGCATCCTGCCCGAAGCTTTGACCAACGCCATGGGTCTTGTGCTCTACGGCATGTTCATTGCAATCTGCATCCCCCCTGCAAAGAAAGATCGCGGTGTGCTGTTTGCAGTGCTTATTGCAGCACTTTGCAGTGTGCTGTTCTACTACGTCTTCACCTTTATCTCCAGCGGCTTTTCCATCATCATCTGCGCCGTGGCAGCATCCGCACTTTGCGCTTGGCTGTTCCCCATTAAAGAAGAGGAGGAAGAAGCATGAGCCTTGTCATCTATATCGCCACCATGGCGATCGTCACTTACTTAATTCGCATGCTGCCCTTCACCCTTTTCAGAAGGAAGATCAAGTCCCGCTTTATCCGAAGCTTCCTGCACTATGTGCCCTACGCAGTGCTGAGCGCCATGACCATCCCCGCCGTATTCTACGCAACGGGTGATGTGCTCACCTCCGTCATCGGCGCAGTTGTGGCAATGGTCCTTGCATACTTTAACCTGCCGCTGATCGTAGTTGCACTGGCAGCAAGTGCCGCAGCATTGCTTACTGGGTTTATCTTTTGATTACAAAAGGAGATGCACAAAAGCATCTCCTTTTTCTTATCCACGACATTTTTGTCCCTCCGTCACAATTTCTTAAAACATAAATGGGTTGACATCTTGCCCCGATATCGTTACAATGAATCCGTAATTTCATATAAAACAAACCGTTGAAGCGGGAGTAAAGGCGATACATGCCCTCACAGAGAGTTCGCGAAGCTGGGATGCGAGCAGGATACAGATCGTCAAATGGGCCGCTGAGGGTGCAGGCAAAATGCGCATGCAAAGTATCCTGCAACGTGAAGGCATACGTCAGTTGCCAAAGATATGTTGGTATCTTAAAAGCGCACGGCTGGCCGTGAAGCAAGGTGGCACCGCGGATAAAGTTTTATTCGTCCTTGGAATTTCTTTCCAAGGGCGTTTTTTATTGGAGGCTGCAATGAAATTGTTCAATCTGACCAAGCGATGGTGCGAATAACACCAAAGGCAAGACAAACGACAAAACAAATTCTTACATATATAAATTTTGTAGGAAAACAAAATGATTCTCAACGGCGTCGATTTTGAAACTTATTTTAAGAACTACCCCAACGAAGAAGGCTTCTTCGGCCCCTACGGCGGTCGCTTTGTGGACGATGATCTTCGTGCCGCAATGGAAGAAATCACCGATGCATACTTCACCATCTGCAAATCCCGCAAGTTCATCGCAGAACTTCGCCGCATCCGTCAGGAATTCCAGGGTCGTCCCACGCCCGTAACGCACCTTGAACGCCTGTCCAACTCCCTTGGCGATGTACAGCTCTACGTCAAGCGTGAGGACCTGAACCATTCCGGCGCACATAAGCTGAACCACTGCATGGGCGAAGCTCTGCTTGCAAAGTACATGGGCAAAAAGAAGATCATCGCTGAGACCGGCGCAGGTCAGCACGGCGTGGCTTTGGCAACCGCTGCCGCATACTTCGGTCTTGAATGCGACATCTATATGGGTTCTGTCGATATCAAAAAGCAGGCACCCAACGTTGCCCGCATGAAGATCCTCGCCGCCAATGTCATCGAGGTCACCCACGGTCTGCAGACCCTGAAGGAAGCCGTCGACTCCGCATTTGCCGCGTACGCCCGCGATTACAAGGATGCCATCTACTGCATCGGCAGCGCGCTTGGCCCCCATCCCTTCCCGCTGATG
>JAGBGW010000316.1 GCA_017935825.1 Clostridia bacterium | reverse complement strand
CGATACCTTTCTGCTCACGGGTGATGCAGATGGAGCCGCCGCCGATACCGATCTTGATGAAGTCTGCGCCTGCTTCGGCAAGGAAGCGGAAGCCTTCACGGTCAACAACGTTGCCTGCGCCGACCTTTACGGTGTCGCCATACTTTTCACGGATGAAAGCAAGGGTGTTCTTCTGCCATGCAGAATAGCCCTCAGAAGAGTCGATGCAAAGTACGTCTGCACCTGCTTCAACCAGTGCGGGAACACGCTCTGCAAAGTCGCGGGTGTTGATACCTGCGCCGACGATGTAGCGCTTGTGGCCATCAAGCAGCTCATTGGGGTTTTCCTTGTGGGAATCGTAGTCCTTGCGGAATACGAAGTACAGCAGACGCTGATCCTTGGAAACGATGGGCAGAGAGTTGACCTTATGCTCCCAGATCAGGTCATTTGCCTGCTTCAAAGTGGTCTCTTCGCCGGCTACAACCAGATGCTCATAAGGAGTCATGAAAGAGGAAACGGGAGTGGTGGGGTCCATGCGGGACACACGATAGTCACGGCTGGTGACGATACCAAGCAGCTTACCGTCTGCAGTGCCGTCATCGGTAACTGCGATGGTGGAATGCCCCGTGCGGTCGCGAAGTGCTACAACGTCAGCCAAGGTTGCATCGGGGCGAACGTTGGAATCGCTCTTTACAAAGCCTGCCTTGTAAGCTTTGACTCGGCGAACCATTTCGCACTGAGACTCGATGGTCTGAGAACCATAGATGAAGGAAACGCCGCCTTCACGTGCAAGTGCAACTGCCATGCGGTCGTCGGATACTGCCTGCATGATTGCGGAAGTAAGCGGAACGTTCATGGTGATTGCGGGCTCTTCACCGCGCTTGAACTTAACAAGAGGGGTCTTCAAAGATACGTTTTCAGGACGGCAATTATCGTCGGTATAACCCGGCATCAGCAGAAATTCGCTGAAAGTTCTGGAAGGTTCATTGATGATCACGGCCATATGATGTTTCTCTCCCTTTCCATTGATAAATTTAGGTAATTTTGATGTGACTTTTGTCTGCAAGCTTCGTATGCAAACATCATCTCAAAAATTCGAGATTAAAGTCAAGTATAATCCTTACAACATAAAAATGCAAGGCTTTTACATCGAAAGACCTTGGAATATTCGGGAAAAATTAAATTTTGTGTTACGCAGAAGAAATTTCGTGTATACTATATATAGTATTCTCCATAACAAGAGGCGATTTTATGGAACAATTGCAGAAATTGATCGATACCCATGACCGTATCGTGTTTTTCGGCGGCGCAGGTGTGTCCTGTGAAAGCGGCATTCCCGATTATCGATCCCGCGACGGCATTTATAACCGCGGCTATACCTTGCCGCCTGAAACATTGCTCAGTCATACCTACTTCATGCGCCATACGGATGGCTTTTATCGCTTTTACCGCGATGTGATGCTGCATCCTGATGCAAAGCCCAATGCTGCACATCTGAAGCTTGCGGAACTTGAAAAAGCAGGAAAACTTGTAAGTGTCGTCACGCAGAACATCGACGGTCTTCACCAAAAGGCAGGAAGCTGCCGCGTGCACGAATTGCACGGAAGCGTCCATAGAAATGCCTGTATGTCCTGCGGCAATTTCTACGATCTTGATTTCATCCTGCAGGGTGAAGGCATCCCCAAATGCACCTGCGGCGGTACGGTAAAGCCCGACGTGGTGCTGTATGAAGAAAGCCTTGACGACGACACCGTCATGCAGGCGATTGAAGATATCCGATCCGCCGACATGCTCATCATCGGCGGCACGTCGCTGAATGTCTATCCAGCGGCAGGACTTCTGACATACTTCCGTGGTGATGCTTTGGTCGTGATCAACTTGCAGCCTACCAACATGGATAAAAATGCCACACTTGTCATCGACCGTCCCATCGGCGAAGTGTTTTCCAAAATCCGAGTGTAAGAGGTAAAAATCATGCGCTATATTGAAGAACCCAAAAGAGAAATTCCCGTTCTGGGAGAATATGATGTCATCGTTGCAGGCGGCGGCTTTGCAGGTATTTCCGCAGCACTTGCCGCAGCCCGAAACGGCGCAAAAACATTGCTTTTAGAGCGTGAATACATGCTTGGCGGTCTTGCAACAGCAGGACTTGTTACCGTTTATCTTCCAATCTGCGACGGTATCGGCAATCAGGTAAGCTTCGGCATTGCAGAAGAACTGCTTCGTCTGAGCATTTCCCGTGGTGCAGAGGCAGAATACCCTGCCCACTGGCTGGATGAACCTGATTTTGAAAAGAGAAAGAACGGTCAGCGCTTCCGCGTGCGTTTTTCTGCCAACGTATTTGCCATCCTTGCAGAGCAGCTGCTTTTGAAAGAGGGCGTAACCGTACGCTATGGCACCGCTGTCTGCGGCGCGGTAAAAAATGAGCAGGGCAATCGCGTGGAATCTTTGATCGTGGAAGATAAGGGCGGTCGCGGTGCGTTCTGCGCCAAAATGTTCGTCGATGCAACAGGCGATGCGGATATTTTCCACATGGCAGGGGAGAAGACCACGCTCTTCAAACAGGGCAACCTGCTTGCTGCGTGGTATTATGCTGTGGAAGATGGTAAGTATAACCTGCATCCCTTCGGTGTGTGCGACGTGCCCGATAAATATAAGGATGAGGAAACGCCCGATATTGGTTCCCGTCGTTATTTGGGACTGGATGCGGATGAATTGAGTTTCATGATGCAGGAAGCCCATGAAAAACAGCTGGAGGATTTCCTCAAAAAAGGCGAAGTGTCAAGTGAGCATGCGCTTGCCACCATCGGTACCATCCCGCTGCTTCGCATGACGCGTATGCTGCAGGGCGCCTACGTGATGGATGACGAGGAAATTCGCATGCATTTCGACGACAGCGTGGGTACTTTCTCCGATTGGAGAAAGCGCGGTCCTGCCTACGAACTGCCCTTTGGCACGCTTTTCGGCAACACTCTGCAAAACGTTCTTGCCGCAGGAAGAAATATCTCCGTCACCGAACCCATGTGGGATATTACTCGCGTCATTCCCGTCTGTGCCGTTACAGGCGAGGCTGCAGGCACCGCCGCCGCGCTGTTTGATAACCTGCACAGTGCAGATGTAAAAAAACTTCAAAAGGCTCTGATCGCACAGGGCGCCCACATTCACCTGTGACTTG
>JAGBGW010000315.1 GCA_017935825.1 Clostridia bacterium | reverse complement strand
GTCAGAGCGAAGACCCTTCCAACTTCCTTCTGATGCATGCAATGGGTCCCAACGTAGCAGGTGTTATCGGCTCCGCAGTTGCAGCCGGTATGTTCATCAACCTTCTTGGCCCCCTGGTAGGCTAAGTTTCGGCTGAGTTTTTTGAAAGGAATAAACAGTTATGGCACATAAAGTATTGATTACCGATACCATTCTTCGTGACGCACATCAGTCTCAGGCTGCTACCCGTATGCGCACCGAGGAAATGATCCCCGCTTGCGAGGCTCTTGACAAGGCCGGCTACTATGCACTGGAGTGCTGGGGCGGCGCAACCTTCGACAGCTGCCTTCGCTTCCTCAACGAAGATCCCTGGGAACGCCTTCGCGCTTTGAAGAAGGCTCTGCCCAACACCAAGCTGATGATGCTGCTTCGCGGCCAGAACATTCTGGGTTACCGCCACTATGCAGACGACGTAGTCGACGCATTCGTTAAGGCAGCTCTTGAAAACGGCATCGACATCATCCGCGTTTTCGACGCTCTGAACGATACCCGCAACATGCAGGCAGCAGTTACCGCCATCAAGAAGTACGGCGGCCATGCACAGCTTGCAATGAGCTACACCACCAGCCCCGTTCACACCCGTGAGTACTTCGTAAACCTTGCCAAGGAATACGAGGCAATGGGTGCAGACTCCATCTGCATCAAGGACATGGCAAACCTGCTTCTGCCCTTTGAGGCATATGAGCTGGTGAAGGCTCTCAAGGCTGCAGTTTCCGTTCCGATCGAACTGCACACCCATAACACCTCCGGTACCGGTGAGCTTGTTCTCTTGAAGGCCATCGAAGCAGGCGTTGACATCGTCGACACCGCACTTTCTCCCCTTGGCAACGGCACCGCACAGCCCGCAACCGAACCCCTGGTTGCTACGTTGTATGACACCGAGTACGACACCGGCATGGATCTGACCGTCCTCAACGAGGCAGCAAACCACTTCCGCGGCATTGCAGCTCGTCTTCAGGCAGACGGCTATCTTGATCCCAAGGTTCTCAAGGTTGACATCAACACCCTGATGTACCAGATCCCCGGCGGCATGCTTTCCAACCTGATCTCCCAGCTCAAGCAGATGGGTCAGGAAGAGAAGCTCACTGAGGTTCTGCAGGAAGTTCCGCGCGTACGTAAGGACTTCGGTTATCCTCCCCTTGTAACGCCCACCAGCCAGATCGTTGGTACTCAGGCAGTTTTGAACGTCATCTACGGCGAGCGCTATAAGAACATCACCAAGGAGTCCAAGGGTCTGCTTCGCGGCGAATACGGCCGTCTGCCCGCAGAGGTCAACGAGGAAGTCCGCAAGAAGGCAATCGGCGACGATCCCGTCATCACCGAGCGTCCTGCAGATTCCATCGCTCCCGAAATGGATAAGCTTCGCGCAGAGATCGCAGACTACATCCAGCAGGATGAGGACGTTCTGTCCTATGCACTGTTCCCCCAGGTTGCAATGCGCTTCTTCGAAGCACGCAAATCCGGTGAGGACATCGCAGAAGTTCCTCCGGCAAAGGCAGCAGCTGCTAAGGCTGCAGCAGAGCAGGTCACCGCTGGCGATATCCAGTACGTTGTCGACTTCCGCCGCATCTAATTGCATAACAAAAGAGGTAAGGTCTTGTACCTTACCTCTTTTTTGCTTGAATGGGGGAGAATCATTTGCAAATTCCCGTAGGGGAGGGATTTATCCCTCCCTGCGTGCAGAATGCCCGAAAGAACAATACCCTTTGTTCGCCCATCATTGCAAATGTAGGGGCGGCTATCAGCCGCCCGCAAACGCATGATGAACCACAAACGCTTTCGGGCGATCGATGATCGCCCCGACATGGTTTGAACTATCTCAAACGCCCCGTAGGGGACGGCGCCCTCGACGTCCCTGCGTGCAGATTGTCTGAAAGAACAAATACCGTTTGATCGCCTATCCCCACCATAAACCCCATCGCTTGCGGGCGGCAGGTTGCCGCCCCTACGAAACAATATCCAACCCTAAACTTGCACTTAATTGCAGGATTCATCGAAAATGCCCTTAAATTTGCATGAAATTCTCACGAAAAATGCAGGAATTCGATCTTTTGTTGCAAAATTCTTTGCTTTTTGCACATGGAAATAGTATACTGTTTTGTAATAAAACGTTTATTGTGAGGAAATACAATGCGCCTGCTTTTGACAAACGATGATGGCATCTTCGCACCGGGCATCAACGCTCTGGCAAAAGAGCTTTCCAAATACCACGATGTGGTCATGATTGCCCCCGAATCCCAGCGCAGCGGTTTCAGCCATAAGATCAGCGTGGATGTACCCCTTCGTGTGGAAAAGGTGGAGTTGGAGGATTTGGCTGTGGAAGCCTATCGCTCCGATGGCTCTCCTGCTGATTGCGCACGCCTTGGCCTGCACTGGCTGGTGGGGGAAAAGTTCGATGCTGTGATCAGCGGCATCAATCAGGGTTCCAACATCGGCACCGATATCCTGTATTCGGGCACCTGCGGCGCAGCCATGGAAGCGGCGATGAAGAATGTCCCTGCACTGGCGGTTTCTCTCAACTGCTATCGCGGCGGCAATTTTGCCTTGGCAGCAAAAGTGGCAGCCCGTGTCATCGAATCGGGCATCTTGTCCGACATTCCTGCCGGCGTGTGCCTGAATCTGAACGTGCCCAATGTGGACGATGACGACCTCAAGGGCGTAAAGTGGGTCCGCCACGGTTATAATGTATTGGCGGAACTTGTCCGTCCCACGGATGAGGGCTGTACCTTTGTCGGTCTTGCAAGAGAAGGCAAACAGGTGGAATTCCTTGACGACTTCACCGCACTGGATGACGGCTATGCCACCATCACGCCCATCGATCTTGACCTCAACGCCATGGACGAACTTGTCCGCCTCGGCGCAAAATATACTTTCTGATTTCATTTCGCTTTGTTCAAAGGAGAACGCCCCATGACTCGAGACCTGCTCGATCGCATCAGCGCAAAATATGCAAGCCTTAGCAAAGGTCAAAAGCGCATCGCCGACTATATCAGTGAACATGCAGATAAGGCTGTGCAGATGACTGCCGCCCGTCTTGCCGTGGAAGCCAATGTCAGCGAATCCACCGTGGTTCGCTTTGCGGCGCTGATGGGTTACGACGGCTACCCCAAAATGCAGCGCGCCTTGCAGGAGATGCTCCGTGTCCGCTCCACCGCCGTGCAGCGCATCAATCTGACCGAAGATATGGCAACGGGCGACGTGCTGCCCACGGTTTTGAAGCGCGACGTGCATAACATCAAAACCACATTGGAAGATATCGACCCCGACTCCTTTGAGGCGGTGGTCTCTGCCATGCTCAAAGCGGAAAACATCTATGTGCTTGGCCTTCGCTCTTCTGCGCCCCTTGCACAGTTTTTTGGCCATTACCTGACCTATATTTTCCCCAATGTTCACGTCATTTCCGACGGCGTTGCCCATGTCATGGAGCGTCTTGTGCGCATCGATCAAAACGATGTGCTGTTTGCCATGAGCTTTCCCCGTTACTCTTCCCGTACTGTGGAAGCTGTACAGTACGCAAAGCGCAAGGGTGCAAGCCTCATCGCACTGACCGACACCATGATCTCGCCCCTTGCCGCCATCTGTGACCATGCCCTGATCGCAGGCAGCGATATGGCGCTTTTTGCAGATTCGCTGGTTGCACCCCTTTCCGTCATCAATGCCCTCATCGTCGCCCTGGGTCTTGCCAAGAAGGATGAGGTCTCCGAGTATTTGAGCTCCCTTGAGCGCGTCTGGGACGAGACGGAAACTTATTTTGAAAAGAATGCACAGGAGCAGTGATATGAAATACGATGTAATTGTCATCGGTGCAGGTGCCGCAGGCATGATGGCGGCATATGCAGCCGCCCGAAACGGCGCATCCACGCTGGTTCTGGAACGCAATGAAAAGCCGGGCAGAAAGATCGCCATCACGGGCAAAGGCCGCTGCAATGTCACCAACGATTGCGACAGGGATGGATTCTTCGCCGCCGTCAAGCATAACCCCAAGTTCCTGTACTCTGCATATTCCATGTTCAACGCGCAGGATGCCATGGAGTTTTTCCAAAAACAGGGTGTCAAGCTGAAGGTGGAGCGCGGTGCACGTGTTTTCCCCGAATCCGACAAGGCATTCGACATCGTCGATGCGCTGAAAAACGCCATGAAATTTGCAGGGGCAAAGGTGAAATACGGCGTCCGTGTCAAAGAACTGATGCTTAACGACGGCGTTGTCACAGGTGTCATCGATGAGGAGGGAAATTCCTACGAGGCAAATTCCGTCATCGTCACCTGCGGTGGTGTAAGTTACCCCACCACAGGCTCTACAGGTGATGGCTATACCTTGGCAAAACAGGCAGGGCATAGCGTGGTGGAACCAAGAGCTTCCCTGTGCGGCTTTGATACCGACGATTCCTGGACGGGCAAGTGGGCAGGTATTACTTTGAAGAATGTCACGCTCACCGCCAAATGCGGCAAAAAAACGCTCTATCAGGAGATCGGCGAGATGCTCTTTACCCACATGGGCGTGTCGGGTCCCTTGTTCCTCACCCTTTCTGCCATCATCGATCGGCAGGAATTGTGCGACGTCACCTGCACGGTGGACTTAAAGTCGGGTCTTGACCGCGAAGCGTTGGCGGCAAGCATCGACCGCCGCATTGCAGAAAATCCCAAGAAGCTTGCACGAAGCCTTGTGGAGGGACTTCTTCCTCACGCCATGGCAGGGGAGATCCTGGAGCTTTGCGATATCCCCGAAAACCTCACCGTATCCAATCTTTCCCGTCCCATGCGCCAGGCATTGGTGGACCTTTTGAAGGCCTTTCCCGTGCATCTTTGCGCCTATGCACCCATTCGTGAGGCCATCGTCACCCGCGGCGGTGTGAAGGTCAAGGAGATCGCACCTGCTACCATGGCTTCCAAACTGGTGCAGGGTCTGTACTTTGCAGGCGAAGTCATCGACGTGGATGCAAAAACAGGTGGTTTTAATCTGCAGATCGCATTTTGCACAGGTTACGCTGCAGGTGTCGCAGCAGTCCAACGGTAACCGAACACATTCGCATTTGGACGGTTCTGCCCGGGTCTTTTGGTCTTATCGAAGTCACCCTAACGTCCGGTTAAGGCGACTTCTCTGCAACCAAAATACCTCGAGCATTCCTCGCCCAAATGTACGTTGTAGTTTTTCCGAACGGATTTTGTGCAGAAAAACATTGGAATGTATTATAATTCTGATAGGAATGACAAGCGTTGGATCGGATGCGGAGGAAAATCCGCCCGAAAAAACCGAATGGATTCGATTCCCGTCGGACGAGGAGAATAATCTATGGAACACATTTACGGTTCAAAAGACGTTGCCCGCGCGGCGATTTTGGTCAGCACCACCCGTTCCCGCGAGGAGGAAAGTGCACTGCGCCGCCAGCTGGCAAATGACGGCATCATCACCGCTGCGGTGGACTATGGCGGCGAGCTGATGCACGCAGCCCCCAAGGTCATCGAGCGCGCCGTTGTGGCATCCAGAAGAGAGGGTGTCATTGGTGAGACCCATCACGAGGAAGGCGCCGTTGCAGGTGCCGCCCGTGAAGCGCTTGCCCAGATTTTTGACAAGGCGCTGGGCTTCAACGTGGGCGGCAAAATCGGCATCGCCCGCCATGGGGAACACGTCAGTGTCTGTATCTTTTTCCAGGTCGGTCTGCTGCATCTGAACGAAGTGGCGATCGGTCTTGGTCATCGTGCTATTTAAGGAGTGAATGAAAATGAGAATTGCCATCGATGGACCTTCCGGTGCAGGAAAATCCACCATTGCAAAACGCCTTGCGGCGCATTATGACATTCTGTATCTGGACACGGGCGCAATGTACCGTGCCGCAGGTCTTGCCGTGCTTCGCGCAGGCGAAAACACCAAGGATGAAGAAACTGTGGTGCGCATCGTAAACGACGCCAATATCGAAGTCAAATACATGGACGGCGCCCAGCATGTCTTCCTTGAAGGTGAGGATGTAAACGGCCTGATCCGAACGGAAGAGGTGTCCTTTGCCGCCTCCAATGTTTCTGCTTTTGGTCCCGTGCGAGAGAAAATGGTCAACCTTCAGCGAGAGACCGCCCGCGTTTCGGGTGCAGTGCTGGACGGCCGCGACATTTGCATGTATGTTTTGCCCGATGCGGAGCATAAATTCTTTCTGACGGCTGATGCATCCGAGCGTGCGCGCCGCCGCTATGAAGAGCTGATCGCCCGCGGCGAGGAAGCGGACTATGAGGATATCTTAGCCAAGGTCATCGAGCGCGACCATAACGATTCCACCCGCGCCGTGTCTCCCTTGCAGCAGGCACCCGATGCCGTGCTGATC